>JAQYVO010000234.1 GCA_030145425.1 Chromatiales bacterium
TTCACCGTTGAAGAGGCACGGCATGCCAACGAAGCCTTTGTCACCAGCGCGACGACATTTGTCTACCCGGTAGTGAAGATCGACGGAAGGCGCATCGGAGATGGAACACCGGGGCCGGTCACGAAACGACTGCGGGCGCTCTATATAGGGATGGCCCTTGAGCAGGTAGGATGCAGTGAATAAAACGACCCGGATCGAATTCGCTAACTAGCCAGAAACAACCTTTTCCGTCATCCCGGCGAAGGCCGGGATCCAGGGAATTCAAGGACATAATGGATCCCGGCCTTCGCCGGGATGACGTGGTTCCAAAAAAGCACGCGTTTCTGGGCGGAGACTAAGGATCTGTTAGCGGACCCTAAGAAATACAGGACTCCTCCAGCAGCTGAATCCAATGTTTGACCGGGCGGTCCGCCCTGGTAGACAGATGCAGCAGACAACCGATATTGGCGGTTGCGATCAGTTCAGGCTCGCCCTGTGACAGATTCACCAGCTTATCTTCCAGCAGCTGCCCGGACAGTTCAGGCTGCAAGATAGAGTAAGTCCCCGCCGAGCCGCAGCAGATATGGGCATCGTGCACAGGCGTCAGGGAAAATCCAGTTGCCTCCAGGATCGATTCCACCCGGCCCGTGAGCTTCTGGCCGTGCTGCAGGGAGCATGGGGCGTGGAAGGAGATCCTGCGTCCGGCTTTGGGAATCCCGAGGAGGGTCAGGTCTTCCCTTTCCAGCAGTTCGGAAAGGTCTTTGGACATGCCGGCGACCCGGGCCGCCTTCTCTGCGTAAAGGGGGTCGTTCCTGAGTGCGTGGCCATAGTCCTTGAGCATCGCGCCACAACCGCTTTCCGTGATCAGGATGGCTTCCGCACCGGTTTCCATGAGGGGCCACCAGGCATCTATGTTGCGTCGCATGGCATCGAGCCCCTCTTCCCTGGCCGCGAGATGGTAGCTGAGCGCCCCGCAGCATCCGGCGGCGGGCTCAGTCACCAGGCTTATCCCCAGTCGGTCTAAAATCCTCGCGGCCGATGCAGCGGTTTCCGGGGTTACGGCCTGCTGGACACATCCCTCGAGGGCCAGGACTGTGCGCTGATGTCGCCGGGTTGGCCATGCCGGGACAGCCGCCGCGGCTACTGGAATCTTTCGTTTCAACCCGGCGGGCAGCAGGGACCTGATCGGTCCGGACATTTTAAGCAAGGCCCGGAAACGCCTCGCGATGGGTACCGTTTTGCGCAACCCCAGGCGCATCAGCCGCTGAGCGAACGGGCGCCGTACCCTCTCTTCCAGGATAAAGCGGCCGATGTCCGCCAGGTGTGCATATCTGACCCCGGACGGACAGGTGGTCTCACAGGATCGACAGGTCAGGCACCGGTCCAGATGCATCTGGGTGCGCCGCGTCGCTTCCCTGCCTTCGAGAACCTGCTTGATCAGGTAGATTCTTCCCCGGGGGCCGTCCAGTTCATCCCCCAGCAACTGAAACGTCGGGCAGGTGGCAGTGCAGAAGCCGCAATGCACACAGGAACGCAGAATCTGTTCGGCCTCCCGGCCGTCCGGCGTGTCCCTGTAGCGTTCAACGATAGCGGTTTCCATACCGGCCTTTCAAAAATCAGGGTAGAGTCGCCCGGGATTGAACAACCCCTGGGGATCGAAGGCCTGCTTGAGATTTCGATGCAATCTCATCAGAGACTCGCTGAGGGGTTGATAGACACCGGCCTGCCGGTCACCGCCCCGGAAGCAGGTGGCATGCCCGCCCGCTTCCAGCGCCGCGGACCGCACCACCCTCGAGTCCAGGTCCGTACGAAGCCAGCGCTGGGCACCTCCCCACTCTATGAACCAGCTGCCCGGCAGCATCTCCGCGGTTGCGGTCGCGGGGACCGAGATGCGCCACAGAGGTCCGGCATTCC
>JAQYVO010000011.1 GCA_030145425.1 Chromatiales bacterium
CTCACCAAGATGTACACCACCCCGGAATGGGAGGCGGTTCGGGCTCGCAACGGCTGGGTCAATATCCACAACTCGGGCGACAAGTTTACGGCTTTCCTGGAGAACCAGGAAAAGATCATAAAGGCTTTGATGAAGAAGCTCGGTTTTCTCTGATCGCCGGATACGAAGCCGGGGCACCTCCGGGTGCCCCGGTCTCATTTCAAATAGCAAAACAAATCATGGAGGGCAGGCGCCATGGCACTGGACAAATGGATTGCAGTGGTCTTTATCGTGATTTCGGTGGTCTACGGATACTCTGCCTTCACTTATCCCCTATTGCCTTTCGAGCTGAATATGTCATTTCTGCCGAACACCATGCCGATGGTGCTGAGCGTCCTGGGTATTCTTTTCGCACTCATCATTATTCTGACGCCGAAGCCAAAGGCTGACCCGGAAGGCGAGGCGCTCGGCGATATCAGTGTCTCGCGGCTGCATGAGTACAAGGTGGGGCAGGCCCTGGCGCTGATCGGTGCCATGATCCTGTATGCGCTTGCCTTGCGTCCCATAGGCTTTATCGGGGCCACCACGCTGTTTCTGGTGGGCACCGGCTGGATCCTCGGCGAACGCAAGCTCCACATCATGATTCCTGTCGCGCTGGTCGGCACCGGACTGATCTGGTTCCTGGTGGAACAGGCGCTGGGAATCTTCCTGCGGCCTCTGCCCTGGTTTCTTTCCTAGGAGGATGTGACATGCTCGAAGGAATCCTGCTGGGTCTGCAAACGGCCCTTTCCGTACAGAATCTTCTCCTGGTAGTGGCGGGCTGTCTGATCGGGACCCTGATCGGTATGCTGCCCGGACTGGGGCCCATGTCCATCATCGCCATCATGATCCCGGTCGCCATCAACATCGGCGACCCCGCGGCCGCCCTGATCCTGCTTGCCGGCGTCTATTACGGGGCCATCTTCGGCGGCTCTACATCATCGATCCTGATCAACGCCCCGGGGGTGGCGGGCACCGTGGCCACTTCGTTCGACGGCTATCCCATGGCTCGCCAGGGCAAGGCAGGCAAGGCCCTGACCATTGCCGCCATCAGCTCGTTCGCAGGCGGAACCGTCGGCGCCATCCTGCTCATGGGGTTCGCACCCGCTCTGTCCTCCTTTGCCCTGCTGTTTCATTCTGCGGAGTACTTTGCCCTGATGGTGGTGGGCCTGTCGGCCATCGCTGCCTTTGCCGGTACCGGCAAGGTCGCCAAGGCGCTGATGATGACGGTGATCGGACTGGTCCTCGCCACTGTCGGGGAATCGGCCCTGTTCAACGCGCCGCGCTTTACCATGGGGCTGTTGGATCTGCAGTCGGGTTTCAGCTTCGTTACCCTTGCCATGGCTCTGTTTGCCCTGCCCGAGGCCCTCTACCTGGTGCTCGATCCGAAACGCGGGTCAACAGGCGGTGCCAGCACGGCCATCAAGGAACTGCGTGTCACCCGGGAGGAGTTGCGCAAGATTGCTCCGGTCGTGGGCCGCCAGTCCATCCAGGGTTTTCTGATCGGCGTCATGCCCGGTGCAGGCGCAACCATCGCCTCGTTCCTCGGCTATGCGGTGGAACGCAATATTGCAAAGGGTGCAGATCAGGAGGAGTTCGGCAAAGGCTCGATCAAGGGGTTGGCTGCGCCCGAAACCGCCAACAATGCAGCCTGTACGGGTTCCTTCGTGCCGCTGCTGACGCTGGGTATTCCCGGATCGGGTACGACTGCTATTCTGCTCGGTGCACTGATCGCGCTGAACGTCAATCCGGGGCCGCGGCTTATGATCGACAACCCGTCGGTTTTCTGGGCGGTGATCATATCCATGTATATCGGCAACATCGTTCTGCTGGTCCTGAACCTGCCGTTGATCCCCTACATCGCACGGTTGCTGACGGTGCCGCGCAATTATCTGATTCCCTTCATCCTGTTCTTCACCATGATCGGCGCCTACATCGGTCAGAATAACGCGACCGAGCTGCTGCTCCTGGTCGGCCTCGGTGTCTGCGCGACGATACTGCGCTTCGCCGACTTTCCCTTGCCGCCATTGCTGATCGGCTTCATCCTCGGCGGCATGATGGAGAACAACTTCGCCCGGGCGGTGAACCTCACCGACGGTGTTGCCTTCATGTACGAGCGGCCGATGACCCTGACGCTGCTGGTCATCGGCCTGCTGCTGATCTTCCTGCCGGCCTATCGCCGCCGCCGGGCACGGGATCTGCAGAAGGGAGTTGCGCCCGGGGATTGATGTATGGGTGAGTCCCGTGTTTTCCGCGTCGCCCTGACGCTTGCCGTTGGCAGCGTCGGGGCACTTCTTTTTCAGGTGCTGGGGTTACCGCTGCCCTGGCTGCTCGGTGCGCTCACCGCGACCATGGCGGCTTCACTGTCAGGCGCTCCGGTTGAGATCCGTCCAGGTCTGCGCAGATACCTGGTCTGTATTCTCGGTGTGATACTGGGCGGGACCTTTTCGCCGGAGGTTATGACGCGGGTGGGGGAATGGCTGCCGACGCTTGCCGCTGCGATAGGCTATCTGGTGCTGGTGACGCTGGTAGCCCAGTATTATTGCCGCGCGGTGCTGAAGATGAACGGCGTGACGGCCATTTTTTCCGGCATGCCGGGCGGACTGTCCGAGATGGTTATCCTGGGTGAGGAGCAGGGGGCCGACGTGAAGACCTTGACGCTCACCCATGCCGTAAGGGTTGCCTCGGTGCTGCTCGTCATTCCCTTTTTTCTGACCTATTGGGTGGGCCTGGACGGGCAGGTGATCCCTGAGCCCGAATCGACATGGAACTGGCGTGACGCGGGGATTCTGACGGCGACCGCGGTGTTGGGCTTTTTCGGCGGCAGGGTCATACGGCTGCCGGCTCATGCCCTGACGGGGCCGATGCTGCTCAGTGCGCTGGTCCATCTTTCCGGCCTGGTGGTGAACGATCCGCCGGCGCTGGCGTCTCTGGTCATTCAGCTGGTTATCGGGAGTGCATTGGGGGCCCGGTTCTTCGGTATCTCGGTGGCGCAGGTTGGAAGGATCATGCTGCTTGCCTTCGGTCTGGCGCTGACTATGATGTCGGTGACCGTGGCATCTGCGGCGCTGCTGTCTTTTTTTACCGGACTTCCCTTCGAAGCGTTGATCCTGGCCCTGTCACCGGGCGGTTTTGCTGAGATGACCCTGGCGGCCCTGTCCATGAATATCGACCCGGCCTTCGTCACCACGCACCACGGCCTGCGGCTGCTGGTCATCGTGTTCATACTGCCGATCGTCCTGTCGATCTGGTTTAAGAGGACCAAGGGGAACTAATCCCATGAAGCCTCTGCATGACATCCGCGTTCTGGATCTGACCAACGTTCTTGCCGGACCCTTCTGCTGTCATCAGCTCGCACATATGGGCGCCGATGTCATCAAGGTTGAATCACCGACGGGCGACTTGGCCCGGCAGTTGGGTGCCGACCCGGAGCTCAACGAAAGGCGCATGGGAGTGTCGTTCCTCGCACAGAATCCCGGCAAGCGGTCGATCAGGCTCGATCTGAAACATGCTTCCGGTAAAAGGTTGTTCAAAAGGCTGGTCCGCAGCGCAGACGTCCTGGTGGAGAACTTCCGCCCCGGCGTCATGAACCGGCTGGGCCTGGGCTTTGACGCCCTTAAGGAAGAAAACCCGCGATTGGTCTACTGCGCCATATCGGGGTTCGGACAGGAGGGTCCGCTACGTGATCTGCCGGCCTATGACCAGATCATCCAAGGCATGTCAGGCATTATGAGCATTACCGGTGCTCCGGATACAGCGCCCTACCGGGTGGGGTTTCCTGTGTCCGATACCATTGGTGGCATGACCGCTGCCTTTGCCGTTGCATCGATCCTTGCTCAAGGCGAGGGCAGGGAGGCGGTGTTGATTGATGTGTCCATGCTAGAGGCAAGCCTGGCGACCATGGGATGGGTGGTTTCCAACTACCTGATCGCCGGTAAGGAACCCGTTCCCATGGGCAACGAAAACTTCACGGCCAGTCCGTCGGGTACCTTCACCACTGGCGATGGCCTGATCAACATCGCCGCCAACAAGCAGGAGCAGTTCGAGGCGGTTTGCCGCGTGGTGGGAAGGCCCGAGTTGATCGGGGATGCACGGTTCGCTACCCGGCAGGCACGGCTCGAGCACCGCTTTGAACTGAAGGGCATACTCGAAGATGCCATGCAAAGCCACACCGCCGGGCATTGGGTGGATGCGCTGAACGAGGCCGGTGTACCCGCAGGGCCGGTGCTGACAGTGCCTCAGGCGCTGGCCCATCCCCAGATCGCCGGACGCGGCATGATCGGTGAATTCAATCGGGTGCCAGGCGTCGGGCGGGATATCAGCCTGCTGCGCACCGGAATAAAACTCAACGGTGAGGCGTCCGCAGTCGATGCACCGCCACCCAGGCTGGGCGAGCACGGTGAAGAGATACTGCGCGAACTGGGCCTGGGAGATGCGGAGATCGATGACCTTCGAAAGGAGAATCTGTTATGAGCGATCCGAAGCAGGACATGCACGACTGGTGGCGCACCGGCATCATCGAGATGGAACCGGGGGTGATCCGGTATCGGGGTTATCCTGTCGAAGACCTGATCGGAAATATCAGCTTCGTCCAGATGATCTGGTTGATGACCCGGGGTGAACTGCCAGGCAGCGGCCAGGCCGATCTGCTCGATGCAGCCCTGATGTCCGCCGTGGATCACGGTCCCCAGGCACCGTCGATCGCCATTGCCCGCATGGCGGCGACCTGTGGCGTGGGACTCAACAACGCCATGGCGTCGGCACTGAACGTACTCGGCGACGTGCACGGCGGTGCCGGTGAGCAGGCGGTCGAACTCTACCAGGACATAGACGCCCTGATTGATGCAGGTGTGTCCACAGAGGCTGCAGTGGCGGAAGGCATAGACGGATTCATCGCAAACAAGGGCGAATTTCTGCCCGGGTTCGGTCATCGCTTTCATCCCGTCGACCCGCGCGCACCCCGGCTGTTGGAGATTGTCGACGATGCGGCAGCCAAAGGAACGGTTTCGGGCCGGTTCGCCTCCATCGGTCGCAAAGTGGAAAGTGAACTCTGCTCACGCAAGGGCAAACGGATTCCGATGAACATCGACGGTGCCACAGCCGTCATATACGCTGAACTGGGATTTCCCGCACCCCTGGCCCGGGGGCTGTTCTGCCTTTCGCGATCGGTCGGTATTCTGGCCCACGCATGGGAACAGACAGGGCAGGGGGGCCGAAACAAGGGACCGATGCCGCGGGAGTGCCTCTGGACCTACGACGGGCCGGCAAAGCGCGTTGTTCCGGGTCAGGATTGAGACCTGACCCCCTCGCTCCGTTATTATTCCCTACATTTCATACGTTATTTTGTTGGTGACATCACGGAACACTACAGATATTCTTTGTTCCAACCTTACAGTATTCTAGTTGTGAGCAACCGTTTTCCGGAGTATGACTTATGAAACATAACGTTGGTGGAATCGATCGCATCTTACGCATCGTTGTTGGTCTGGCTGTAATCGGTTGGGGGGTTTACGCCCAAAGCTGGTGGGGTGCCATAGGCCTCGTTTTTCTGGCCACAGGTGTGATCAGCTGGTGTCCCGCTTATCTGCCCTTCGGTCTGAGCAGTACCAAGACCGAGTCCTGACCTTTTTCCATCCGTTGGTCTGCGCGCGGGCTCCTTTTATGGGGTCATTTTTTGTCTTTTGGCTTTTATCTCTTAAAGGCAAACGACATGGCTTCACCACGCCTCCCCAATGATCACCACACTATTCAGACACCCTGTATCAGAAACACGAGTGGAACCGGGGCAATCGCAATCGCCAGTAAAGTGACATAAGTATGGAATGGGATGATCTTACTCATTCCGGAAATGAGCCCAATACCTCCACCGCCGCCAATCAGTACATTGCCCGGCATATTCAGTGCGACTGCAATTGTCAGGTATCGATGATTAAGAAGAAAAGGGGCGATTCTCGAGGGTGCCTTTTCGTGCAGAAGCTTGAGCCGGCTTTTCTGGTCGAGGGGCTCCAGCTGGCGCACCAATGAACTTGCCTTGTACAGGTGAAGCCAGTCGAGAAACCGATAAATGAGATGAGGGGGGGCGGTTCTCCCGATTATGAAACTTATGGACAGTGCCAGGAGCGTGCAAAAGTAAACGAGCAACGCCCCCTTGCCTCCGAGTAACAGCATCAGGGCCAGACCAATCTCTATTCCCGGCATGAACGGGATGGCCATTAATATGACGTAAACCAGGACACTCCCGAGAACCATCGCATTCAGCATGGAATCATGACGGGGAAACAGTTGGAAGTTAATCTGGTGTGACAACCAGGTGCCAAAGACATTAAGCGAGACGAGGACAACCAGCACGAACGCGATTTTGACATAACGCGATGACCTGGAAGGCGCTGTTCTGTCCCGAATCAAATTGACCAATCCCTTATCTACAGATACCGAGCAAGGTGCTTTACCCGGCAACTCAGGAAACGATCGTATCATTGTTTCAGGGTTCCCCTATACCAGTACTCCCTGAGTGTATTCCAATACCATCGTTCCTTGGTCCAAATGAACGTCATTTCCGCGTCATCGCCGTCTATTATTCCCTTCCATGCGATTTTTCCATGGGTCGGGCTTTCAGTCACGGCTTCAAAATGAATCGTATCGCCAACAACCGTTGCTGAATACTCACTACTGTTGAAATTGTAGGG
>JAQYVO010000025.1 GCA_030145425.1 Chromatiales bacterium
AAAGCCAATGATGCGCCGCGTGAATTGATCCATGACCAAGAGTACCCAGTGGGTCTTGAGCAGAATAGACTCACACCGAAACAGATCCACACTCCAGAGACTATCTTTCATATGGCCGATGAAAGTCAGCCATGAAGGACCACCACTGGTATCGGGGGCCGGGTAGTAGTACTTGGCCAGAATCCGGCGGACAATATCCTTGTTAATATCGATACCGAATAACTTTGAGATTTGCTCTGCGATCTTTGGGCAGCCGTACCCTGGATTTCGGCGCTTCATTTCAATGATTACCAGGATCAGTTCCTGGGATAGGCCCTTGGGTCCTGGCTTGCCTTTTTGACGAGCGGTATAAAGCAACCGATATTTCCGTTTCTTGAGTGCTTCGTGGAATCTCAGAAGAGTCGATGGCCTGAGAATAATCGCGGACCGCCGGATATGGTGCGGACTGAGGAAAAGCGACCAGAATCCCAACAAGAATCGATCAAGTACTGACAGATTGGGCGCACGTTTTCGTGAACGGCTGATTACCAGGAGTTGCTGTTTCATGAGAAGACTATCGGCAACAATGGCTTTTGGTGCGCCAAGCTAAGCTTGGTGCTTCTTACCGGGTGCAAGTCCCGGTCGGGAGAGGGATCAGGATGATCTCTCGTAAGGGCTAACCACTCACCCGTATCGAGTGTTGCGCCTCTGGCGGACAGCGTTGTCAATGGTAGGGAAACTGTAGCAAACGTGAACAACAGAGGTGAAGCGTACACAGAGAATCTTGCAGGCCAGAGGGGTGTCGCACCACCCTGAAGCGAAATGAGCCTCGTTAAGTTGTAAAGAACAGACGGCGACAGTGTCAAAAGGCTGGAAGCCAATACAGAGGAATCGTTAGTCAAATACTATGGTCGAGATAGAGTGGCACTGCCGGGAAACCAGGCAGACAACAGAGAAAACAAATATCGTCCTAAGGTATGGACACGGTGAGATTCCCGAGGGTCTGTCGGGGTCGGAGCGCCTGGCATGTAGGAAGAGAAGCATCACGAACTTGGGAGGCCCCATCAGCTCCCGGAAGCGGGGTAAGGTATGCGGATATTGAGGCACGTAAGGGGAAACCCGGAAACGGAACTAAGCCGAAGCCTAAGCATTGCTTGCCGGGGAAGCGATCCTGACCGAGAAGGGAGGGAAGCCGGAAGTGGGTGGGGAGTCAGACCGACTCATAGTACTCTGAGCACGGGAGAGCCGTGTACATGGGAAAGGGGTCGGCAAAGTTACGCAGCCTGCAAAGGAAACTTCATCCAGACACGAAGGGTTGGACCATGAAGCAAACCTCCCTGCGGGGAATAGCGAACAAAGCGGCATCGGACAAGGCATATCGGTTCCGAAATCTATTTGGCATGCTGACGGTGGGATATCTTCTATGGTGTTGGCAGTTTGTCAACAAGCGAGCGGCGAGCGGTGTAGACTGTCAGGACGCACGCAGCTATCAGGAGAACCTGCAGGAAAACATCGAAGCATTGGTGGCGGCGGTCAAAGGGGGACGGTATCGGGCCAAGTTGGTGCTCAGAAGGTATATACCCAAACTCAACGGGAAGATGAGGCCCCTGGGTATACCGGCCATAGCGGACAAACTGCTGCAGATTGGGGTTTCTAAGCTACTGGAAGCGATCTATGAACAGGACTTTCTGGGGTGCAGCTACGGCTACCGGCCTGGAGTCGGAGCATTGGATGCCGTCAGGGACCTGAGCGCAGCGCTGAGAAGCGGTCGCTATCATTATCTGGTAGAGGCGGACATCCGAGGCTTTTTCGATAATCTTGATCATGAAAAACTGATCGAGTTACTGGAGCTGAGGATTGACGACAAACCCTTTTTAAAGTTGATACGCAAATGGTTGAAGGCAGGCATATTGGAGCCGGATGGCGCGGTGGACCACCCTGAAAAGGGCTCACCACAAGGCGGGATCGTTTCACCAATACTCGCCAACATTTATCTTCACTATGCCTTGGATGTGTGGTTTGAACAAACCGTCAAGACACGTTGCCGAGGGGCGGCGTATCTATGTCGGTATGCGGATGACTATGTTTGCGCCTTCGAGCTTGAAGCCGATGCCGAGCGATTTTACCGTGTGCTCGGAGACAGGCTAGGCAAGTTTGGATTGGAGGTTGCAGCAGAGAAAACGAACCTGATTCGGTTCAGTCCGTTAAACTGGAAAGCAAGTGGCGCCTTCAATTTCTTGGGATTTGAGTTTCGCTGGGGGCTTGGACGCTGGCGCAAGCCGGTGATCAAGCGTCGTACGGCACGGAAGAAATACCGTGCAGCCCTGGCTAACTTCCAGGAGTGGTGCCATGAGAACTGTCGGCTACCGAAGAAGACACTATTTGCAAAGCTGAATTCCAAGCTGCGCGGGTACTATAACTACTACGGTATCCGAGGGAACTTTGACAGTTTGCATGATTTCTTTTATCAGGCGAAAGGGATTCTTTTCAAAGCGCTAAATCGTCGGAGTCAACGGCGCAGCTACAACTGGAAAGGTTTTGTTGAACTTATAAAAGTTTTCAAACTCCGGAGACCGCGCATATGCCACAGCTTCTGAGCATCAGAAATTTATTGTCGCCCACTGTGCGAAGCGAGTAACTTTGAGGAGCCCCGTGCGGTAGTTCCGCATGCGGGGATCTGTACGGGGGCGGTCGGGTAACCGGCCGTCCTACCGTGATCGCCACCCGGACCCAAGAGCTTGGCAAGAGTGGTCAACAGATGTATGAGTAATAAGGCCAGGTCCTTCATGGTCAAACAGGGTAGGATAGACTCCTATCGGGCGCAAGATCTGTTATTTTGTCTGTTTTTACGCGCGAAGTTACAATTCGCCACCCACAGGTCAATGGCCTTGAATTCATGTTAAAATAAATCCGCCTGACGAGTGGCAGCTTGCTTCTCAGTTTGACGGCATTCGACTACTGGAGTATCAACCTCAAATCGTTCACCCACCTGCACAACAATACCGGACTAGGAAAGGCCTCTATGGAGAATTTCGGCACGACTGACTCAAGACCAGAGTGGGAGGCTCTCAAATCTATCGTCTTCATTGGTAACCACCTCCCCCGGCAATGTGGTATCGCCACGTTCACCACCCACCTGCTTGAATCCATTGCGTTGAATGCACCTGACAAAGCCTGTTGGGCGGTCGCGATGAACGACCGGCAGGAAGGCTATTCCTACCCGTCTCAGGTGCGCGTCGAGATCAACCAGAACCAACTGAACGATTACAGCCTGGCGGCTGACCTTCTCAACCTTAACCGGGTGGATGTGATCTGTCTCCAGCATGAATACGGCATTTTCGGTGGCAAGCGGGGCAGCTTTATCATCGACCTGTTGCGTGATCTCAACATGCCGGTGGTGACGACTCTGCACACGATCCTGAAGGATCCAGCCCTTCAGGACCGGCACATCATGATGCAACTTGCCGAGCTCTCTGACCGGCTGGTGGTGATGAGCGAACGCTCGGTCGAATTCCTGCATGATATCTACCAGGTGCCGGAGGAGAAGATCGTCCTTATACACCATGGCATCCCTGATGTGCCGTTTGTCGAGTCCGATGCCTACAAGGACAAGTTCAGCGTAGCCGGAAAGAAGATCGTCCTGACCTTTGGCCTGCTGTCGCCGGGCAAAGGCATCGAGGTGGTCATCGATGCCCTGCCGGAGATCGTGAAGGCCCACCCGCGGGTCATCTATATGGTGGTCGGCGCCACCCATCCGCACCTCAAGGCGGAACAGGGGGAGGATTACAGAAACAGCCTTTACAGGCGCGCAAAAGAGCTCAGCGTTTCGGAACACATCGTTTTTCATGATCGTTTCGTTGCCGACGAAGACCTGTTGGAGTTTATCGGCGCGGCAGACATTTATGTCACTCCGTACCAGAACGAGGCGCAGATTATTTCCGGTACGCTCGCCTATGCGCTTGGAATGGGCAAAGCGGTGGTATCCACACCCTACTGGCATGCCCAGGAGTTGCTTGCCGATGATCGGGGCAGGCTGGTTCCATTCCGGGATCGGGCCGCTCTGGCACGGGAAGTCATCGACCTCCTGGATCATCCCGATGAGTGCCGAGCCATCCAGGAGAGGGCCTACCAATACGGCCGCAAAATGGTCTGGAGCCATGTGGGCCACCGCTATCTCGACACCTTCGCAGAAGCCAAACGACAGCGATTGAGGAAGAACGTACCCGAGCACCGGCTGGAGACCTTCGGATTACGCCAGCAACGGCTACCGGAGATCAAGCTGGGCTATTTACATCGGATGACCGATGACACAGGGCTGCTGCAACACGCCAAGTACACGGTTCCAGACCGGACACACGGCTATTGCGTGGACGATAATGCCCGCGCGTTGATTGTCGCCGTCACGCTACAGGACCTCCAGCCACTGGATTCAGAACTGAGCGACCTTGCCGCCATTTATCTGAGTTTTCTGGGTCATGCCTTCAATGGTCAGACCGGCCGTTTCCGCAACTTCATGTCCTATGATCGCCGCTGGCTCGAGGAGGCGGGTTCTGAGGATTCCCACGGTCGGGCGGTCTGGGGACTGGGCGTTGCTGTGGCGTTGGGTCGGGATGCGGGGGAGGTGGTTTATGCGGTCGACCTATTCCATCGTGCGCTGGATATCATCGAACATTTCACCCACCCGCGGGCGATCGCCTTCGCCATCATTGGCATTCATGCGTATCTGAGCCGCTACAGCGGGGACAGCCGGGCGAGAAGGATGCGCAAGATACTCTCGGACCGGCTCATGCAGCAGTTCAGGGATTTCGCCACCGAGGGCTGGCCCTGGTGTGAAGGTATCATGACCTACGACAACGCCCGGCTGCCACAGGCCTTGCTGCTGTCCGGGCAGTGGCTTCCCGACCGCGAGATGCTGGAGATGGGCCTACGCGCCCTCGATTGGTTGAAGCAGGTTCAGACCGATGAGGCGGGCCGCCATTTCGCCGCCATCGGCAATCAAGGCTGGTTTCCCAAGGACGGCAAAAAGGCGCGATTCGATCAACAACCCATTGAGGCGGCCGCGATGGTGGACGCCTGCATCGAGGCATTCAACTGCACGCAGGATGAGGCATGGAGCGCTTATGCCTACCGCTGTCTCAACTGGTACCAGGGGGAGAACGATCTGGGGGTTCCACTCTGCGATTACGCGACCGGGGGTTGCCGGGACGGACTGGAAGCGCAGGGCGCGAATCAAAATCAGGGGGCAGAGTCCACTCTTTGCTGGCTCATGACGCTGCTCGCCGTCTACAACCACCGCGGCTGGGACCGGGTTACACCGGGGGAAGAGCCTGGCCGGCTTGATGTTGAGAAAGTGTCGTAGGAATAGCGACGACTAGGATGAGACCCTGGAATTCCGTGTCAGCCTGGCCATCAGCTGTGGTACCGGCAGGGTTGCTATACCGCAGCGCTGGTCGCCCGAGGCGTACGGGATGATCAATTCATCCCGGTGGATGAGTGCGCCGCAACTATAAACCACGTTCGGGACGTATCCCTCCCGCTCATGCGCATTCGGCACCAGGATCGGCTCGTCAATCCGGCTGATGATTCGGGTCGGATCGTCCAGGTCCAGCAACTCGATTCCGAGGCTGTAGGTCCTCAGCGGGCCGACCCCGTGGGTCACTACCAGCCAACCCTCCGGCGTCTCGATGGGTGAGCCGCTATTCCCCATCTGTATGAATTCCCAGGGAAATTCTGGCTCCTGTAGGATTTTAGCCTGCTGCCAGAAGTGCAGATAATCCGAGAACATGATGGCGTTGTTCTCGCCATCCTGACGCGACAGCATTACGTATTTTCCCTTGATCTTTCTAGGAAACAGGGCCATCCCCTTGCCCTGTACCTGGACTCCGTTCAACGTAATGACCTTGAACGAGAGGAAGTCGCAGGTCTCGATGAGTTGCGGCAGGATCGTCTCCCCATTGTATGCGGTATAGGTGGCGTAGTAGATCACCTTGCTGTCGTCATCGACGAAGCGTACGAAACGGGCATCCTCGATCCCCTTGCGTTCGGATTCCGACACGGGAAAGAGCACCCGTTCGGAAATCTGGTGCTCCTTACGAAACAAAATCTCATAATTGGATTGCGCCAGCCACATTGCCATGTCAATGGCATCCGTCTTCTCCTCTGGCAGGCACTGGCCGTTATTCTGGAGTTCGGTGATCTTTACCTGTAGATCGTTGAAGGTAAAGTTGTCCGGCAGCCTGTTGAGGAGCTGGTGCGTTACCGCATTACTCGCTCCCATCTCCTGGAGTTTCAGCCGGAACAGGTGCCGATCATAGCTTGGGTTGGGGTGGATATTGGGAGTACGCACGTAGTCA
This sequence comes from Chromatiales bacterium, assembly GCA_030145425.1. Taxonomy (GTDB): domain Bacteria; phylum Pseudomonadota; class Gammaproteobacteria; order Chromatiales; family Chromatiaceae; genus JAHEHQ01. Next base: position 6,333 of record JAQYVO010000025.1, read on the forward strand.
CTCAAGGCATCGAAGTAGATGTCATTGTTCGCATCGATAAACCCGCTGCGAAATTCGATGGAGGAGATGTGGCCTTCACCGGTGGCTCGGAAGCTCATGATGAACCGACAGGTCCCTTCGGGATCCGACTCCTGGTTTGGCACCTGAACGATGGAGGGATTGAACAATGCCGCTGCCTCCACCGAATATTCCGCGGTGAAGTAAGCGCCGATCAGAAGCCGGCGTTGCCGCGACAATTTGCCGGCATCCTGCACCTGGCCGGCCACTCTCTCGAAATTTCGCTCTAGAGTCTCCCTGAAGTACCTGTGGCGATGGGAGAATTCCTGTAAGATGGTTTCCATTGCCGTACCCACCTGGTCCTCGTCCAGGCTCAGCACCCGGTTGATGATGTTACGGATACGTTCTTCGCCGCCTGGAAGATACGGCCGGGTAATGACGCGGTTGATATTCGCATTTATCACAATTGACTTGCGCCGCGCTATAAACGTAGTGGCAGTAGAACCGATTTCCATCATAGCTATGTCCACGAGGCGCAAGTCCTCACCATTTGATGCAGACTGTATTGCAACCCGCTCTGTACAAAACTTGAATTACACATAATGTACATTACTATTTCTGCAAGGCAATATTATCTTTAGCGGCGGCAAGCATAAAATTTTTACCCTATCTTTAAAGTCTTATCTGAACGGGCAGTCGTTTCGTTCCGTTATGTATTTTACTTTGATGTAGCCCGTCCGGCTAATCGTGTTACTGTTGTGTGGCATTTAATTTCTGATGCAATAAAAACCGCTTCCTAAACGTACAGGCAGGTTATTCATGAAGATCGCGATGTTAAGTCCCTTGTCCTGGCGCACACCTCCGCGCCATTATGGCCCTTGGGAAAACGTGGTCAGCCTGCTGGCCGAAGCGTTGCTGGCGATGGGTATAGATGTGACCCTGTTTGCGACCGGTGATTCCATTACCCGTGGCAAACTTGCCTGGGTTTGTGAACGGCCCTATTCAGAAGACTCTTCGATCGATCCAAAGGTGTGGGAGTGTCTGCATATCGCAGAGGTCTTCAGGCGGGCGGATGAGTTTGATCTCATTCACAACCAGTTCGATTTTCTGCCGCTCAGTTACAGCGGCTTTACCGATACGCCGCTGGTCACGACTATCCACGGGTTCTCTTCGTCGTCAATTTTGCCGGTTTATAAAAAGTACAATGAGCGGACCCACTAC
>JAQYVO010000029.1 GCA_030145425.1 Chromatiales bacterium
GCCTAATTCTATCCAGTGTCCGTCCATAAACAGCATCTTCCGTCATTCCGGCGAATGCCGGAATCCAGTAAGTCGCTGAATTCCCTGGATCCCGGCATTCGCCGGGATGACGTGGTTTCTGAGAAGCGCGCGTTTCTGGACGGATAATATCCAGTCAGCAGACATCAGTCAGACACCTGTCAATTTGCCGATTCCGTATTAGATTCCGCTGCCGGCTGCTGACTTTCAAGCTGTGAACGACGCTTCGGTGAAAGCTGATCCCATACTGGTGTCGGCACCGTTTCCTCCTGCAGCTCCTGCAGAGCCCGCAGGCGCCGTCTCACTTCATCGGTCACCTGTTTGGCCTCATAGCGGTTCTGAACCAGCCGGGGTGTGATCAGCATCACCAGCTCCGTCCGCTGCTCCTCGTTGTCCGTGGTGCCGAACAGCGGGCCGATGATTGGCAGGCTCGACAGCAGCGGCAGTCCCTGGCGTTGTTTGGTGGTGAAATCGAAAATCAGGCCGCCCAGCACCACTGTATCTCCCGATTGCACCACGAGCGAGCTCTTGAACTTGCGCTGGCTGATGGTCGGGGTGAGTGTTTCCTCGCTGCTCGGAACGACGTTACTCACCTCCTGCTCCACGTCCATGATGATCGAACCGCTGCTATTCACGCGAGGTGTCACATTCATGATCACACCTGTGTTGCGGTACTCCACGGTGTTGACCAGGTTCGAATCCGCACTGATGCTGCTCTGCTGCTGCCGTGTTATCACAGGAACCTCGTCGCCCACCTGCAGCGACGCAGTCTGATTGTCCAGCACCATCAGGTGCGGTGACGAAACGATGTTGATGGTTGTCTCTTTCTCCAGCGCATCCAGGATCACTTTCGCGTCGGTACCTGCCGCTATCAGGGAAAACCCAGGGAGGGTCGGTGCAATAAGTTTTGTGGCAGTGTTGCTGAGGACACCCTCAACGTCTCCTGACTTGAAATACCACTGCAGCCCGAAGCGCAGGTTATCAGTCAGTTTCACCTCCGCAATCGTCGCCTCAATGAGCACCTGCAGCGGTACAATATCCAGTTTCTTGATCGCCGCCATCACCATCCGGTGCTCCTGGGGTGTGGCCAGTATCAACAGCGCGTTGTTCACCTCGTCGGCGATCACCCGGACATCACCACTGGTGCTCAGCGCCAGGCTCTCGCTGGTGCGAACTGCCCGGCCGGCCGGCCTTGCTGGGGTTTGGGCATTTGGCGCCCCCGGGGGCCTCGATGCCAGTTCCACGGGCCGTCGGCCAGGCGCCAGCCGCACTTGACGCTCGCGACGGAGTTGGTCGCCGCTAAAGACCTCCGAGAGGATATTGGCCACATCTGCCGCCTTACCGTTCTGCAGGTAGTAGACATAGAGGCTCTGCTCCGCACTGGAACTGCGGTCGAGCCGTCGGATCCACTCCTCTGCCCGCTTCAAATACGTGGCCTGGGGTGTAATCACCAACAGTGCATTCAGACGCTTTACCGACTCGAAACGCACCAGGCCCGCCAGTGGGCCCTCTGCATCATTGCCGAATACCGATTCCAGCTCAGGCAGCATGATTTCCGGAGTCACCTGTTCCAGCGGAAACAGCCCCACGGACATGCCCGCCAGCCAGTCCACATCAAAGGTCTGGACCGTCTCCGTCAACGCAGCGAGCTCCGCGGATGTTCCCGCCACCACAAGCAGGTTGCGCTCCACGTCGACCCGCAAGATCGTTTTTGTCGTCACAAAAGGCTCGAGTAACTTCTCCATCTGTACCGCAGATATGTAACGCAAGGGTACGATGATCACCCCGTAGCCTGGAGGCAGGGGTGTATCACTGTCGCCAAATTGCGGCACCAGTTGGCCCGCCGCCTCGTCCGCCGGCAAGATCCGGTAACGATTCCCTTCCCACACCAGCGCCGCCCCGTTCATTCTCAAAAGCGTCTCGAGCGTCGCCAGTACGGCCTCCGGCTTGAGCTGCTGGGTCGTCTGAAGGCTTACCGTTCCCTGCACGCGCGGGTCGTATATGTAGCTGACCTGCAGAAAATCACCCAGGATGGTTCTCACCACTTCCCGCAGGTCGGCATTCTCGAAATTCAGCACCAGGGCATCACCGGCCAGTGACGGCGGGGACACCGACTGCTGCCCCGGGGCCACGAACTCACCCGTTCCCACATAGGTGAGCGGCTCATCCAGCCCCTGACCGCCCGACCGCACTTCGCCTGCGGGTTTGTTGGTGATAGGAGAGGTTGCCTCGGGCGGCATCTGGGACATCACCGAGTAGGATGCCAAGGGATCTACCGGCTCACCGGTTTCCACCGGCTGTTTTTGAGGGGCGGTGTTACAGGAACTCAGCCCTATACATAAAAAGCATAGCGCAGTCGCCTTAAACCCTCTTTTCAATCTTGGAATCACTGTATCCCCAAACCGAACGCCTTTGGCCCCACCGGAGACCGGCTGTTATGTTCTTTTCGACCGAAGGTCTCTCCGACTTGAGACTCAGCACCAAAAACCTGAGTCTCAATCCGGGGTTATATTTGATCACTCGCGCAGATTAGAACATTTTATCCCGTATTGGAAACGGGTTTTATTTAAATCCCAAACGCTGTCTCACCTTTGGGGACTTACAGCCGGTGCGGGAAACTTACCCTCCCCGTCCGGTCTAGCCCATGCCAGTCCGGAAACATGACCCCGTTACCGAAACCCGGTGTCGAAAAATCTGCGCTAAATCCCTGTACAAGCACCGGAATGTCGGGGACAATCCCGGTCGATTACCCTAAACTTTCCTCTTGAATTGTCGTTACGGGGAGCGCAGTGTTGAGAAAACTCAGATACACCCGGTTGGGCTTCACCTTGATCGAATTACTCGTGGTGCTGGTAATTCTCGGTCTTCTGGCAGGGCTTGTCGGACCCAAGGTCGTGAACTATCTCAGCCGGGGTAAGTCCGATACGGCAAAGCTCCAGGTCGAACAGCTAGCGGCGGCCTTGGATCTGTTTCTGCTGGATGTGGGGCGTTACCCGACAGAAGATGAGGGCATATCAGCGCTGGTAGGCGGAAAAGACAGTATCAGCAACTGGAGAGGTCCCTATCTTCGAAAAACCGAAATCCCGAAGGATCCATGGGGATATGAGTTTCACTACAAGTTTCCAGGCCAGTCCGGCGACTATGATCTCTTCTCGCTGGGGTCTGACAATGCGGAAGGCGGCGAAGGGGAAAGCGCCGACGTCACCCTGTAGCCTGCAAAAAACCTGCGCCAGGGGCTTTTCCCTGATCGAGCTGTTGATTGCCCTTACCCTGCTTGTCGCCGCCGTTTCCCTGGTTCCCGTCTATCTCTCCAAAGGTGTCTCGACCGCTGAATTAAAGAGCAGCGTGAGGCAGATTGTTTCAGGGCTCAAGTTTGTACGCAGCGAAGCTGTTTCCAGGAGCAAGGAACAGGTGTTTCTGCTGGACGTTCAGAAACGCGAGTTCACGACTCACCCGAAGCGTAAAGCCCGCGAATTGCCGAACGGGCTGGATTTGAGGTTAAAGACCGCAGAGTCGGAGCAGATTTCAGACGACCAGGGAGGCATACGCTTTTTTCCCGATGGATCATCAACCGGGGGAGAGATCTCTGTGTCCTCCGACGCCCGGGAGTTTTCAATATCCGTAAACTGGATCTCCGGGAAAGTGGCGGTGTCTGACCGGGGACAGCCAAAGCCATGAAATCCCTGGCACGCCGTTCAGCGATAATGTCGGGTGAGCGTGGCTTTTCGCTGATAGAAGTCTTGGTTTCGTTTGTCTTGTTGAGTATGTCTCTTGCAGTCATCCTGCAGATATTCTCCACCAATCTGCGTGCTGTCGACACCGTGAGAAAGCAGACCCATGCACTAATTCTGGCGGAGTCCAAACTGGCCGAACTTGGTAATGAGATACCCTTGGCTCCCGGAGAACAGTCGGGAGAATCGGGGGCATTCAGCTGGCAGTTGACGGTATCGCCTTATGCTGAAGATGGGGACGAAACGAACAGGATTATTCACGAACTCTATGATGTGGCGATGACCGTAAACTGGGAACGGGGAGCCGGCAGTTCGGGTATCAGGCTGAAGACGCTTCGCGTGGGAGCAGCCAGATGATCCGTCCGAACAGCATTGTGCCCTCGAGATTTCAGAATCGGGGTTTCACCCTCCTCGAGGTTCTCATATCCATCGTTCTGTTCGGTGTCGTATTGTCGCTTCTCATTGGTGGATTTCGCTTTAGCATCCGGGCCTGGGACCGGAGTGAAGAATACGCTGTGGATACCGCTAACCTTCAGGCGGTTCACCGGATATTCAGAAACACCCTGGGGCGGGCGTTTCCCGTTACAGTTGACGAGGATGCAGAGAGCCTTTTCGCTTTCGAGGGCGATGAAAACAGGGTCCGATTTGCGGCATTCCTGCCGCCATACCCGGACCAGGCAGGACTTTATAAAGTGCAGTTCGATATCATACGGGTACAGGAACTCTATCAACTGAGAATGAGCCGGGAGTCATTCCGCCCTGCATCGTTCCCACAAGAGGAAACAGAGGAAACTGGAACCACGGTACTGCTTGAGACCGAAAGCCCCATCGCTTTCTCTTTTTTCGGCAGCCCGACTGATGGACAGGACCCGGACTGGCAATCCGATTGGGATACAGGAGACAGATATCCTGCCCTGGTGCGTCTGGGGTCGGTGAATGAAGCCGACGATACTTATGGCTGGCCGGAGATCGTAACAGCCGTTGAGATCAACATAGACAGCACCTGTATCTCCCCCGAACTTGGGGGTATATGCAGGATGGCAAACTAAATGAAGGGTACCAGGCAGACAGGTATGGCACTTGTATTGGTGCTATGGTTTGTGGCACTGCTGTCCATACTGGCAATAGGCTTTTCGAGAAGCGTGCGCACTGAGATTCAGATCGCCCACAACCTCCTCGAAGATACGCGGGACAGGCATCTCGCGGAGGCTGCCGTGCAAATGGGAATCCACGAATTGCTCAAATTGGAACAGGATGACTCATCGCCTCTTATCCCCGGCGTAAGCAAGGGGTTTCTTTTTGATGGACGGCAACTCTCATACACCGTTCGGGACGAGCGCGGAAAGGTGGATCTCAACCAGGCTCCGGATGAGCTGCTGCTCAGTCTGTTGCAGAATGCCGGCGCAGACGACGCCTCGGCATCAGGCATCCTGGATGCCATAGCCGACTGGCGGGATGATAATGATCTCCGGCGTCTTAACGGAGCGGAACTGGCGGAGTACGAAGAGGCCGGCCTGAGAAGCGTCCCGTCCAACAGGCCTTTTGTGAGCATTGCTGAACTTCAACAGGTCATCGGAATTGATACCGAACTTTATAAGAAGCTCAGACCAAATATAACCGTACATGGATTCAACGAACAGATTAATCCGCAGTCGGCCCCCAGGGAGGTACTGCAGGCACTGCCTGAGGTCAATACAATCGAGATCGACGAGATCATCGCCTCGAGAAAGAAATCCTCTGAAGAAGATGCCGATGAGCCTTTCCCAAATCTCACCGGAGTGGACAATTGGATATCCCAGGAAACCGGTCCTGCATATTCCATCAAGGGCATTGCCAGCTCATCTGTAAAGGAGGCGTACACGCGGGAGCTGACCGTCTGGATTACGGACGGTGCCTATGAGAACCCCTACTTCGTACTGGACTCCAGAATCGGGGCCAGAGAAGCGGGCCTGGAGAAAGAATGAATCTGTCTTTAACCAGTATGGGTTCCAGGGAACTTCAGTCCAGCGTCAAGGCTTTTCTGGACTGGTGGATAAAAGAGCTTAAGGACCTTGCGCCGGGCTTTCTGCTTGGCTCGGACAAAAACGGGGATAACATGATCCTCGTCATGCCGGGTGACAAAGAAGCGGTTTTTCTTCATCGCAAGGGACAGCACTGGCAGGAGCTTGGACGCTGTCATCCCGAGAGCACCGCTGAAGAGGTTGCCGATATCATCTCCGGTGCGGGCGGTGGTAAACGGTATATTACCGTCCGCCTTTCCTCGACTTCCGGCCTGCGCAGGGAGCTGAACCTCCCGCTAGCCGCGGAACAAGACCTGAAACAGGTATTGACTTATCAGCTGGATACCTTATCGCCCTATCCTCCCGACGAGATTTATTTCGATTACAGGGTGACCGGAAAGGATGCTGAAAAAAACAGCCTCCAGGTAGACCTCATCATTGCACCGCGCTCCATAGTGGACGATGCCGTCAAGCAGATGAACAAATGGGATCTCACGCCTGAATGTATGGATATAGAAAACCGGGGACAGCTGACGCAGCCGCAATGCAATCTCTTGCCTTCGTCGTTGATTCCGGAAAAACCTCCCACTTCCCTGTCGAAATTCAACAAACTTCTCCTGGCGGTCAATCTGGCATTGCTTGTCGCCCTGGCAGCCACACATCTGATGGGCCTCGCCACAACCCGGGAGGAACTTCAGACAAGAATGGAAATCGCGAAACTGAAGGCGGAGGCAACGCTCAAAATCAGGGAGAAGGCCGATAAGCTGAAGGAGGAGGCGGTATTCTTTCAAAACCTTAAGACGGACACTGTACCGAAGATTGCCATACTGGAGGAATTGACCCATATATTGCCCGATGAAACCTGGCTTGACAGAGCATTTCTGGAGGAAAACAGGATAAAGCTGTTTGGACTATCCTCCGAGGCCTCGAACCTGCTCAGTGAAATCGAGAAGTCGCCCATGTTTGAGAACGTGGCATTCCAGGCACCTGTAGTCCAGGAGAAGCGTTTCGGTAAGGAACGTTTTCAGATAAGCGCGGACCTTACGGTTGTTTCAAGTGATGGCAATTAGACTCTCAAAGACCGGTCAAAGAACAGCGGCGCTGCTGATCCTTCTGGGAATCATTGGCGTAGTATTTTCCGCAACCGTGCTGCCTGTGCTCCTGACCTCGGCAAACTATCGCGAATCAATCGATGATCTGGACTTTCGTATGCAAAAGTACCGGAAGATTGCTTCTATGAAGGAGCCCCTCAAGCGTCAGGTGGGCCGCCTGCAATCCCAACACATGGCAAGGGAAGATCTGCTCAGCGGGGAAAGTACAGCGATCACAGGTGCAAATCTGCAGGAACTGTTCAAGCAACGTGTCAGACAGTCCGGCGGGCGTCTGCAGAGTACTCAGATACTGCCCGAGTCCTACCAGGGCTCTTTGGAGAGGATTGCCATAAAGGCGCATTTCACGGGAAGCATCGAAGTATTGCAAAAAACCCTCTACAACATCGAACATAAAAAACCCCTGTTGTTCGTTGATGATATAGAGATCCGATCCAGGAGTACCCGCCGACGCAACAGGAGGACCAAAACTAAGCCGACAGAGACGCTCACGGTCACCATGGAGGTTGCCGGTTTCCGGAGAAGCGGGGTGCACGTGTGGTGATAGGCAGACAGCGATTACTCTCTGTGGCGCTTGTCGCCGGTGTGGCAGTAACATCGGCGCTCCTCTATACCGGTTCGGAACCAGACCTGGGGATCCCCCCGACGGCTGAAGAGAGCACTTTCACCGAGTCGGATCCTTCAGAGACCGTACCAGGGACTATAGCTCCTGCGCCCGAACTGGATGCGTTCTCTGAGGTTGTTGAAAGACCGCTTTTTTCACGCACCAGGAGACCGCAGATTATCGCCGATGCAGATTCAGGCCAGACCTATGCCTCCGACAAACCCGCTAAGAAGGATCAATTCCTGGTCATGGGCATCATCATCACCGAAGAAAATAAAGTGGTGTTGTTGAAACCTACCGGCAAGAGCAGCGACGTCTTCCGGGTCCGGGAGGGTGAACGGGTTCTTGAGTGGACCGTGGAGTCCGTGACACCGGAAGCGGTCACCATTCGGCAGGGAGACATTACAGACACCCTGAAACTGAGTGACAACGTACTGTCTGAGGCACAAAAGCGCCGCCTCGCGCAGCAGCGGACCAGAACGTCGAAAAATAAAAACAGACAGGCGGCAAAGAAGAAAAGAGTCCGCCCCGCGTCGACAAGGACGCCGTCAACCAAATCGACTGCAAAGAACAGATCAACCAGCAGAAGGATTCAGACGCCAAGACCGGTTGTGAGGAACCGTTCCAACGGAACCGCTAGAAAGCCAGTTCGTTGATACTCAGCAGGGCAATCAGTATGGAGAATATGATCCCGGCTATCAGAACGCCGAGGGTGAGGATCAACAGCGGCTCCAACAGACTGAGCATCTTTCGCAGGCTCTGCTGAACCTCTTTGTCATAGATATCCGCCACATCCATCAGCATCTCATCAAGCCGCCCGGTCTCTTCCCCAACACGCACCATGTGACATGCCAGTTTCGGGAAGAGCCCTGCTTCCAACAAAGGCTCCGATAGGGTTTCACCGGCCTTCAGCCTCTCGGACACCGTATTAATGGAATTCGACAAAATGCTGTTGGTCAGCGTCTCCTTGACGATGGAAAGCGCGGTTAACAATACAACCCCATTGGTCAACAGGGTTGAAAGGGTGCGGCTGAATCGTGCAACTTCTATTTTGCGGACAAGACTCCCTATACCGGCTGTTGAGAGGAGCAGGCCGTCCCACCACAGCCTCGGTCCGGGCCGGGACATGAGCCTGGGAGCGCCAACCAGGATGATAAGCAGCAAGACCAGCAGAGACCACCAGTAATTCTGCATCCAATCCGCCATTCCGATGACAATTCGGGTGGGCAGAGGCAAAACGGCGCCCGCTTCATCGAACATGCGCTGGAACTGGGGAACCACGAAGATCAGCAATAACGCAAGGGATAGCACGGAGACTGTAAGCAGTATCGCCGGATAAATCATGGCGGCAGTGATTTCCGCGCGAAATTCGCCGGATCGCTCGAGGTATTCGGCCAGCCTGTCGAGCACTATCTGCAGTGCGCCGCCGGCCTCTCCCGCCCTCACCATACTTACGTAAAGCTGGTTGAATACCGGACCCTGAGTCTCAATGGCATCGGCAAACGAGGCCCCCCCTCTGATCTCCTCGACCAACCGTATAAGCAGTTTTCTCTCAGCCTGGTCTTCGGCCACCGAGATGAGTATGGTCAATGACCTTTCCAGCGAAACACCGGCTCCCAGCAATCTGGCGAGTTCCCGGGTAATGATCGTCAACTGGGATCGTGAAAGGACCTTTCCGGCGGAAAACAGCTGGCCCCGACTGATGCTCTTCCGGGCTGAGACCTCTTCGGCTTTGACCGGCAACTGACCGGCCTGCTTCAGATGGGCGATAACGGCCGCCTCGCTGGCCGCCTCCATTTCCCCTTCATCGACACCGCCGTCGGGATTTATCGCCTTGTATTTGAAAACAGGCATATCAGGCAGCGGATCTCATAGTCAGGTTAGACGTGCCAATGCAGAAATCCTCGAATCAGTACTGCCGGGTGACCCGCAGTACCTCCTCGATGGTGGTGATACCGGCCAGGGCCTTTCTGATACCGTCTTCCGACATGGTTACCAGACCTTCTTCTTTTGCCGCCTTGTACAATCCATTGGAATCGACCTTCTTGAGTACAAGATTGCGAATCAAATCGGACATCTGCAGAAACTCGTAAATACCTATGCGGCCGGTAAATCCCGTACCATTGCAATGTTCACAGCCATGCGCACGGTAAAGAGTGATATCGGGGCTTTGCGAGAATCTGGTGAGATTCATGCTCTCCACAAGTTCGGCGGAGGCCTTGAACGGCTCTCTGCATTTTTTACAAAGCGTACGTACCAGGCGCTGCCCTAATACCCCATGGACCGTGGAGGTCAGCAGATAGTCCCCGACACCCATATCCAACAAACGGGTAATCGCACCCGCCGCATCATTGGTGTGGAGCGTCGACAGCACGAGATGTCCGGTGAGCGCCGATTGCACGGCAATCTCCGCGGTCTCCAGGTCCCGCATTTCACCGATCATGATGATATCCGGGTCCTGCCGGACGATTGAACGCAATACATTGGAAAAAGTAAGGCCGATATCCGAATTCACCTGGATCTGCGTCACTCCGTCGATCTGATACTCCACCGGGTCCTCGACTGTTATGATCTTCCTCTCCCTGGAATTCAGGTTCTTCAATGCAGTGTAAAGCGTGGTGGTCTTGCCGCTGCCGGTGGGGCCGGTCACCAGCAGGATGCCGTGCCGCTCCGAAAGGGAATTGAGGACCAAGTCGAGCGTGGCCTTGTCAAACCCCAGTTGATCGAAATCCAGTTCCACCGCCTTGTGCTCAAGCAGTCTCAGCACAACACTTTCCCCGGCAAGAGTCGGCACCGTGGAGACCCGCATGTCGATATCCTGATCCCGAATTCTCAGGCGTATCCGGCCATCCTGGGCCAATCTCCGCTCCGCGATATTCATATGAGCCATAATCTTGATTCGGGAGACGATGGCTGATGACAGGCGCTTTGGCACCGAATCCACTTCACGCAGTACGCCGTCGACCCTGTATCTTACGACCAGCTTGTGTTCTGAGGGTTCGATGTGAATGTCTGACGCCCGCTCCTCATGCGCCCGCGTAAATAGTGAGTTCACCAGGCGCACGATTGGCGCCTCGCTGGCCAGGTCTTTGAGGCGTTCTATATCGTCCTCGCCCTCGTCAAGCCTGTCAGCACTGACATCGGCGACAATATTATCGATCTTGCTTTGACCATCGCTGTACAGGGAGTCCAGGGCCGTCTCTATATCCTTCTCCATCCCGATATAGAGCTTGACCTTCTTGCCCGACAGCATGCTCATGGCCTCAACGGCGTACTTGTCGAGCGGGTCTGCCATAGCGAGCGCTACGGTCTCCAGGTCCTCACTCAGGGGGATTATCTTGGATTTCTTGAGGAAGTTTGCGGAGATCTTGCTGGTAAACAGGGGTTCGTTGGGAAAGTCTGATTTTTCGACCATGGGGAGATCAAGCTGGGTCGAGAGCGCCTTGACCCTCTCCTCTTCCTTTATCATCCCGAGCTTGATGAGGATGTCCCCCAGTTTGTCACCCAGCTCATCCTGGGCCTTTAGGGCACGAACCAGGTTTGCCTTTTCCAGCAGGCCCAGTTCAACAAGTATTTCGCCTAGTTTGTTACTCAAGGGTAGATTGTCTATTTCAAGTTGCTTAAAGGGCAGCTACGCGCTTTGCCCGTGGTTTTTCCATCCAGAACCAAACTGTCAAAGCACAACAGGAGGATACATGATCCAGATTCTCAATTATGGCACTCTCGCTCAATTTTGCGCCACGGGATTCCGGGCCACATACCGGTATTGGCTGCTTTCAATGTTATCGAACCGACAGGGAGTAACTTGAAAATCCGGGCATGGTTCAACCACCTCCCCTTTGAAAATGGAGATCGAAGCGATGCATGAAATGGTTGCGCTCATCTTCATCCAGACCGGAAAAGCGGAACCCCACTGACGTTTTTGGTATTTGTATGGCACCAATGCGCCGGTCTGGCATTTCCTGCAGCTGAATTTGTACACTACCCCCGGGATGATCAATGGAAATGGTTTGGTCATCCCGCCGAAAATTCAAAGGAGCGATTGCCGCCGGGAGGGTGCGCATGAATTCCTTTTGGCTCAAACCCATTTCCCGGGTGAAGTGTTCAGGTATTTGTTTGGACATTGATTAAGGGCTCACCCCCCCGCCACAGCCGGCCAGACGGCTAGCTGGTCACCTTCTGTGAGGGGGGTGTTACGCTCGCTGGGCGGCACGAAAACACCGTTCACCAGTACCAGATGCACGTCGGTGAGCGGTACACCGTACCTTTCCAGCAGCATCACAGGGGTCGTGTCCGCAGCGACATTCACTTTAACTTGATGGTTGGCGGTGCCGGGTGGGAGATACTCGCTCAGCGAGGCGTAAAGCTTGAAGGTCAGATTCATACTCAGATCGATTCAAATACCATGCACACAGGCCAGGTAAACTTCCATTATCCGGCTCGGGTCATCAACGAGGCGGTTTTTCCACTTGCCCAGACGTACTTTGCTCTGTATCAGGCCGCGAATAACCCCCACATGATCCGTCTTTCCCAGGGTTATCGCACCGACAAGTCTGTCTTCCTCGAACTGAAGTTTTATGTAGCGAAAACCTGATTCGTCCAGCAACGTGGCTTCCTCGCCGTCCTCGACTCCCCTCCACCTACCCATGGAGACCGAAACAAGGCCCAGGGTATCGAGCACGTTCATGTCCATATTGCCGCGATGCTGGGTCTGACGACCCGCCATGTTCATAGCTGCCAGTCTGCCTGTTTCCACCGCCGCAGGCTGAATGGCATGGACCGCACGCCGGCCGGAACTCCAGTCCAGACCCTCGCAGACATCCCCCGCCGCGTAAATGCCCGGGATACTGGACTGAAGATGCTCATCCACGATGATGCCCTGGCGAATCTCAATACCGCTCCCCGCCAGAAAACCCGTTTCGGGGCGTACTCCGGTAGCCACGACAACCAGATCCGCATCCACCGGATCAATCGATTCACAACGCAGGCGCAACCGGGTTCCCGCCTCATTGCCAGGCTCTACCGCAACGACTTTCGCCGAGGTATGAACAGTCACACCCTTCTTGATACACCATCTTCTGATCATGTTTCCCGCGGTTTGATCCATCATTCGGGGAACCATCCGGTCGCCCATCTCAAGCACCGTCAGATCCACTCCGCGGGCGACAAGCGCCTCCATAATGATGCAGCCGATAAATCCCGCGCCCATCAATACAACTTTGGATCCCGGCTGGGCAAGTCTGGCAATATGCCGCGAATCCTCCAGGGTCCAGCAATGATGAACCGCCTCCTGATCGAGGCCATCCACCGGCGGTTTGACGGGAACCGAGCCGGTGGCAATCAGCAATCTGTCGTAGGCCAGGGATTCAGCTCCGTCCAGATTCAGCATGTTTGTTTCAGGCAGGACGGCAGTCACCCGGCCCTGCATCTGACGGATCCCGAGTTTCTCGAAATGATCGGGATCATGACGCAGATAAGTACCGGTCTCGTCGACCTGATTTGAAAGCAGATAAGGGATGGCCATACGCGAGTAAACAGGCTCGGACTCCCCACTCAGGAGGACGATCTCGCCGTCCGGATCCTCACGGCGCAGGGTCTCCGCTGCCACCACACCAGCCGGCCCCGCTCCGACAACGACATATTGCATCTGGTTCGCTCCCTAAGGACGATGACTGTAACGCTCCACGGGGAGGGCACCTGCCCTTCCCCGTGGCTGTATCCAGATTAGTTGGAAATCAGAGACCGAGACGCTGCAACGTCTCCGCCGTGGGTACACCGCCCTCATCCCAGCCGCGCAGCTGATAGTACTCGGGAAGCATCTCCTTGAGACCGCTTACCTTCCCTTCCGCCGGTCCTGTTTTTGCCGCTTCCTTCAACAGTCTTTTCGGTAGCGTATCGTCTTTTCCGGTAAAGCCCGCCTCCAGGTTGAACTGGCGCTCCAGGTTCCAGATGCGTTCTCCCACTTCCACAAGCTTGTCCAGGGTCCATTCCCCCTCACAGGCGGCATCCACCTGGGGATAAAAATCGTCCAGCGACCAGGCAAAGGTGGTGAAGAGGCACAGCCCGGTAGAATCCACCGCAGCCGTGGCATCCTGAAACGCCTTGACCAGCCCGGCCTTGCCTTCGGTGGCCAGCGGATCGGTCTTCTCCGGAATCCCCAGAATCTCCGAGGCCACCGTGTAACTGCGCAGATGACAGGCACCACGATTGCTGGTGGCATAGGTGAGCCCCATGCCCTGGATTCCGCGGGGGTCGTAGGCCGGAAACTCCTGGCCTTTTACGGACATCGAGAGTTCCGGGTGGCCGTACTTTTCACACATCCGTTTGGAACCCAGGCCCAGAATCTTGCCGAATCCCTCGTTTCTGCCCGTCAGCTCCGTCATGGTGGTCAATGCCTCGGCCGAGCCGAATTTCAAGGCCACACCACCGGT
>JAQYVO010000045.1 GCA_030145425.1 Chromatiales bacterium
TGATGGCGATCCATGAGCGCCTGAAGGGCAGGACCTGACGCATGCCGTCCCTGTCACCTGGCAAATCCAATCCGATTCTGAAACCGGGCCGCAGTCCTTTTCTGATCATTAATCCACAATGCAAGATGGATGCGCAGTGATGATATCACTTCGCTGGATGGCATTGTTCTGCAGCGGGTGGAACATCTCCGTGGTGAAAATGTTTGGCGTTATTCAAGCAGGCGAGTATGGTTTCCGACACACATTTGCCATCGAGCATACAATCAATGTTTACGGTCAATACCATCCCCATGCGAATACTCATTCTGCTGTTGTTCACCTTTCTTTGTTGTATGAGTTTGACAGCAGGTGCTGAGGCAGGTGCCGATGAATTGACCATTGAACGCCTGGTGGCGAGCCCGGCAATCTCCGGCCCGCGCGCGAAGGGAGTGAAAATTTCCCCTGATGGCAGCCGAGTTACATTTCTGCAGGGCAAGGTGACAGACAAGAAACAGCAGGACCTGTGGGAATATCATATCGCCGACGGAAAGAAACGGCTTCTGGTGGACAGCCAGCAACTCCTGGGCGGTGAGGAAAAGCTTGACGAGGTGGAGATGGCCCGGCGGGAGCGGGCACGGATTTTCGCATCCGGAATCGTGGAGTACAGCTGGTCGCCGGATGGAAAGGCGCTTCTGTTTCCCCTGGATGGCGAGCTCTATTACCTGGAACCGGGATCGAAGCCTCTCCGCCTGACGGAAACTGAAGCGACCGAAACCGATGCCAGGATTTCGCCGCTCGGGCGATTTGTTTCATTTATCCGGGAACAGAATCTGTACGTGATCGATCTCAACACCGGCCAGGAGAAAGCAGTTACGACCGCGGGCGGGGGTGCTATTTCTTATGGGATGGCGGAATTCGTCTCCCAGGAAGAAATGGACCGCAAAACGGGTTACTGGTGGTCCAAAGACGACAGCCGGCTCGCTTATACACGTATCGATGAAACCCCGGTCCGGCTGGTGAATCGCTATGAGATCGGCGCAGAAGGAGTCACCACCATTCCGCAACGCTATCCCTTTGCCGGCACCGCCAACGTTCTGCTTGAATTGCACGTCGAGGATCTTGCCTCGGGTGAGGTGCGGGAAGTGGACCTGGGAGAGAACCGGGACATTTACCTGGCGCGGGTTGAATTCTCGCCGGACGGATCGCTGGCAGTGCAGAGGCAATCCCGGGACCAGAAGACACTCGATCTGATTTTTGTCGATCTCGAGAGCATGGCGCAGAAGCTGGTGGTACAGGAGAAGCAGGCTCATTGGATCAACCTGCACAGCGATCTCACTTTCCTCGATAACGGCGCTCGTTTTATCTGGACCTCCGAGAGATCCGGATTCAATCACATCTACCTTTATCAGAAAGACGGTACGTTGGTCCGGCAGTTGACTAGCGGAAACTGGGCTGTGGCATCTACCACGCGCAATGGCGGCGGCGTGCGGGCGGTCGATGAGAAAGGCGGTTATGTCTGGTTCACCGGATGGCGTGAAACAGCTCTCGAGAGACACCTGTATCGTGTGCCGCTGAAAGGGGGTGAAGTAGAGCAGATGACTTCTTCACAGGGCTGGCACGAAGCGTCTGTTGCTGCGGACGGCAGCTTTTACGTGGAACAGGGCGAGGGCCCCATGCGTCCACCCTATACGGCGATTCGCTCAGCCTCCGGCGAACTTTTGTCGTATGTGAGCGAAAATGCACTCGACTCCAGTCATCCTTACCATCCCTACCTGAAAGGTCACTTGCCTTTCACTTTCGGTGAACTGAAGGCTGATGAAAATACGGTTCTGCACTATCAGATTACCTTGCCACGCGATTTTGACCTGGCCAAAAAGTATCCCGCAGTGGTCTATCTATATGGTGGCCCCGGCGTAAACCAGACCGTGCGGAAAACCTGGCCGGTGGATGGGCGCCAGGGGGGCGTGAAACAAGTCCTCGCACGCAGGGGATACGTGGTATTCAGTATCGATAACCGCGGCACCTCCAACCGCGGCAAGGCCTTCGAGGATGTTTTATACCGC
>JAQYVO010000111.1 GCA_030145425.1 Chromatiales bacterium
GATGGGGGCACGCGGATGCCTATGCCCGTGCCAAGAAGGGCGGCGTCTACGACGGACTCACGCTGGTGTTGCATAGCCATGCCATGAAAGACAACAGCATAATCTGCAGCTATGCCGCGGGTGCCACGGAAAGCCATCTCAAGCTGGCAACAATCAGAAAGGTCGTGCCCAGAGGCACGGAATGTAACGCGATTTCTGATTTTCGTTTCGAGTGCGTCACCAGATAGATATCAACGATAAGGGGGAATGAATTCCCCCTTATCATATCAATCAGCCCAGTTCGCCCTTGCCGTAGCGACCAAACATCTCTTCCAGCGCGAGTGGCTTGATTCTGGAGGCGTGGCCGGCACATCCGAAAGCCTCGTATCGGGCTTTGCAGATCTCCTTCATGCCCTTGGTCGACTCCTTGAGGAACTTGCGGGGATCGAAGTTGGAGCGATTGTCGTTCAGATGCCGGCGTACCGAACCGGTGGATGCCATACGCAGGTCGGTATCGATGTTGACCTTGCGGACGCCGTGTTTGATGCCCTCCACGATCTCCTCGACCGGGACCCCGTAGGTCTGGCCCATGTCGCCGCCGTAGTCGTTGATGATCTTCAGCCAGTCCTGGGGCACCGAAGAAGAACCGTGCATGACCAGATGTGTGTTGGGGATTCGGATATGAATCTCCTTGACCCGGTCGATGCGCAGGATGTCTCCGGTGGGTTTCTTGGTGAACTTGTATGCCCCATGGGAAGTCCCGATGGCAATGGCCAGGGCATCCACCTTGGTCTGCTTGACGAAATCGGCGGCCTCATCCGGATCGGTGAGCATCTGGTCCATTTCCAGTTTGCCCTCGGCACCCACGCCATCCTCTTCACCGGCCTCACCCGTCTCCAGGGACCCCAGACAGCCGAGTTCACCTTCCACGGAAACACCACCGGCATGGGCCATATCAGCCACCTTTCTGGTGACCTCGACATTGTACTCGTAGCTGGCGGGCGTCTTGGCATCCTCCATCAGGGAGCCGTCCATCATTACCGAGGAAAAGCCTGATTGTATGGAACGCAGGCACACTGCCGGAGAGGAACCATGGTCCTGGTGCATGACGATGGGTATATGGGGATAGGCCTCGATGGCGGCGAGGATCAGGTGGCGCAGAAAGGGTTCACCCGCATAGGAGCGCGCACCAGCCGATCCCTGCATGATAACCGGGCTATCGGTTTCGTCCGCAGCCTGCATGATCGCATGCACCTGCTCCATATTGTTGACGTTGAAGGCCGGCATGCCGAATTCGTTCTCGGCGGCATAATCCAGCAGTTGACGCATTGAAATTATAGACATGACCTGTTTTCTCCTACTCTCTCGTTACTGAACCTATGTGTTTTGTTCGGGTGCTTTGTAATCCCCGACCCGGACGATTTTCATGACATTGGTGCCGCCCTCGACGCCGTTAAGATCCCCTTTGGTGATCAGTATCAGGTCGCCGTCTCGCACCAGACCCCGCTTTTTCAGTTCGATTACTATGTCCTGATTGACTTTCAGGGCATCCCGACCGGCGGGATTGAACTCGATGGAGTAAACGCCGCGGAACAGGGTGACCCTGCGCCGGGTGGATTCATGGGCGGTCAGTGCGTAGATGGGAATACCCGAACTGATGCGCGACATCCATTTGCATGTGGACCCGGACTCGGTCATGGCGGCAATCGCCTTAACAGCCAGATGATTGGCCGTATACATGGTGGCCATCGCAATCGACTCGTCCACACGGCCAAAAACGGAGTTCAGCCGGTGATCGGAGCGCAGCACCTCTGTCTGTTTCTCCGCCTCCCGGCAGACCCGGTTCATGGCCTCAACGGTCTTTACCGGGTAGCGGCCCATGGCCGTTTCCCCGGAAAGCATTACCGCGTCGGTACCATCCAGCACCGCATTGGCCACGTCGAACACCTCTGCCCGGGTGGGAATAGGATGTTCAATCATGGATTCCATCATCTGGGTCGCCGTGATCACCACCCTGTTTCTGGAGCGGGCCATCTTGATCAATCTTTTTTGCACGGCGGGCAATTCCGCGTCACCGATCTCGACCCCCAGGTCTCCCCGGGCGATCATGATGGCATCCGTCGCCTCTATGATCTCTTCGGCGGCGTCTACGGCGTCCGCCCGTTCTATCTTGGCCACGATGCGCGCGCGGCTGCCTGCTTCATGCAAAAGATGCCTGGCCTCGTAGACATCATCGGCGTTGCGTACGAAGGAGACAGCCAGAAAGTCAGCCTCAATAGCAGCGGCAAAAGAGATATCCGATCTGTCCTTATTGGTCAGTGCGGGAGCTGACAGTCCGCCCCCCTTCTTGTTGATGCCCTTGCCGTCGGAAAGGATACCGCCAACCACCACCCGGCAGTTGATCCGGCCTTCCTCGACCGTGTTGACCCAGAGTTCAACGGCACCGTCGGCCAACAGCAGCGCGTCACCACGGCTGACGTCAGCCGCAAGGTTAGGGAAGGTAACACCAACCCGGTTCCTGTCCCCACTTTTTGGATCGCAATGGGTATCCAGGGTGAACTCATCGTTCTCATTCAACCTGACGGGGCCATCATGGAAACGGGCGATTCTGATCTTGGGTCCCTGCAGATCCATCAGAACCCCGATGGGACGCCCCTTTTGATGAGACCGTTTGCGGATTTCTTCCACCCTCGCCCGGTGCTGCTCGTGGCTGCCGTGGGAAAGATTTAGCCGCACGACATCCACACCGGCACCAACCAGGCGATCGAGCACCTCCGGGTCGTCTGTGGCCGGACCGAGCGTCGCCACTATCTTGGTTCTTCTAAGACCTGTTAACACTATGCAGATACCCAGCGGCCGCGGGGGGCAGCGGACACTCTACCGGCTATTGCCCGGCCCGTGACTCCAGCATCGCGACGGCAGGCAGCTTCTTGCCTTCCAGAAACTCGAGAAATGCTCCGCCTGCAGTAGAGATGTAGGTGATCTTGTCATAGATATCGTATTTCTGAATCGCCGCTATTGTGTCGCCGCCGCCGGCCAGAGAAAAGCCATCTGCATTGGCAATGGCCATGGAGACTGTCTTGGTGCCTTCCCCAAACTGGTCAAACTCGAACACACCCACGGGACCATTCCAGACGATAGTCCCCGCCTGACTGATGATGTCGGCCAACACTTTGGCACTGTCCGGACCTATATCGAAGATCATATCGTCGTCCTCAACATCGTCGGCACTCTTAAGCACGGCAGGCTCGCCTTCGGCGAAGTTCTTGCCGCACACCACGTCTGTGGCAATCGGGATATTGGCACCGCGCCCCTTCATCTTCTCGACAAGCGCCCTTGCCGTATCCGCCAGGTCATCTTCACACAGGGACTTGCCGACATTCTTGCCGACAGCCTTGAGAAAAGTATTGGCGATGCCGCCGCCAACCACCAGTTGGTCTACCTTCTCTGACAGGGACTCGAGAACGGTCAGCTTGGTGGAGACCTTGGAGCCCCCCACGATGGCGACCATGGGGCGGGCGGGTTCCGCCAGGGCCTTGGTCAGGGCATCCAGTTCCTCGGCGAGCAGGAGACCGGCGCAGGCCGTGGGAGCAAACTTGCCGACGCCATGGGTCGATGCCTGGGCACGGTGCGAGGTACCAAACGCATCCATGACGAAAACATCACAAAGCGCCGCATACTTTTTCGCCAACTCCTCGTTGTCTTTCTTCTCCCCCTTGTTGAAGCGCACGTTCTCCAGCAGCACCACTTCCCCTGCTGCGACATCAGGTGGGCTGTCGAGGTAATCCTGAATAAGGGGAACCTTCTTACCGAGCTTGCCGGACATATCCTCGGCAATGGGCTGCATCGAGTTTTCCGCATCCGTCACACCCTCTTCCGGGCGACCTCGATGAGAGAAAACCATGACCTTCGCACCCGCCTTCATGCAGTGTTCAACAGTAGGCATGGAAGCCGTGATACGGGCATCCGATGTTACCTTGCCATCTTTAACGGGCACATTGAGGTCGGCGCGGATCAGGACACGTTTTCCGGACAGGTCGAGATCAGTCAGTTTGGTGAAAGACATGGGGACAACTCCATAAGTATTTGTTCGGAGATATTTGGCAAATTCTGGCTTTGACGAATAGCTCTGAAAGAAAGGGCCGAGGGCCGAGGAAGAAAAAGATCCTTCCTAGAGCCTGGGGCCAAGGAAGAAAAAGATCTTCCCTTGGGCGTAGGGCCTAGGAAAGATCTTCTCTTCCTTGGCCCTCGGCCCTTGGCCCTTGGCCCTACGGTTTAGTTCTTAGCTACATACTCCACCAACCGCATCATATTGCAGGTATAGCCATATTCATTGTCATACCAGGAAACCACCTTGATGAAGGTGCCGTCCAGAGCGATACCCGCGCCGGAATCGAATATCGACGGGTTGGAGCAGCCGCGAAAATCGGTGGAAACCACTTTCTCGTCGGTGTAGGCCAGAACACCTGCCAGATCACCCTCCTCGGAGGCTGTTTTCATGGCGGCGCAGATCTCTTCGTAGCTGGCTTCGTTGTTCAGTTCGACCGTCAGGTCCACCACGGAGACGTCGGATGTGGGCACACGGAAGGCCATACCGGTCAGTTTCCCGTTCAGATCCGGCAGCACCTTGCCCACGGCCTTGGCCGCACCGGTGGAGGACGGGATAATGTTCTCCAGGATACCGCGGCCACCACGCCAGTCCTTCATGGAAGGGCCGTCGACGGTCTTCTGGGTAGCGGTAGCGGCATGGACCGTGGTCATCAGGCCACGCTTGATGCCCCACTTGTCGTGCAGAATCTTGGCGACCGGTGCCAGGCAGTTGGTGGTGCAGGAAGCACCGGAGACGATGGACTGACCGGCATAGGTCTTGTGGTTTACGCCGTAAACGAACATCGGGGTGGCGTCCTTGGAGGGTGCACTCTGTACAACCTTCTTGGCACCGGCGTCGATGTGCTTCTGGCAGGTCTCTTCGGTGAGAAAGAAACCGGTGCATTCGATCACCAGTTCGGCACCGACCTCATCCCACTTCAAGTCGGAGGGATCCCGTTCAGCAGTAAGCCGGATGGACTTGCCGTTGACGATCATGGTATTGCCGTCGACCGCGATGTCGCCGTTGAAATTGCCGTGAACCGAATCATATTTCAGCATGTAAGCCAGATATTCGGGGTCCAGCAGATCGTTGATACCGACCACTTCGATACTGGGAAAATCCTTTGCAATGGCACGGAAAGCCATACGGCCGATGCGGCCAAATCCATTGATACCAACTTTGATAGTCATTCAATTGCTCCTGTCTGTATAAGATAAAGTCAGTCCAAAAAGGTGTAGATTTTAGAGGACGCCGTTCACGGCGGCCACGACATTGTCCACGGTAAATCCAAACTCCTTGAAAAGTTCGCCTGCAGGCGCGGACTCGCCGAACCGGTCTATACCCACCACTGCGCCCCCGCTGCCGACATACTTCCACCAGCCATCGGTGACCGCGGCCTCCACAGCTACACGGGCAGTCACGGCCTTTGGCAGCACTGACTCCCTGTAGGCCTCGTCCTGGGCATCAAATACGTTGGTCGAGGGCATGGACACCACACGGACGGCCTTGCTGCTCATGGATTCGGCAGCCTTGACCGCCAGTTCCACCTCGGAGCCGGTGGCGATAATGATTGCGTCCGGTGCGCCCTCACAATCCCTCAACACATATCCACCACGGGTGATTGCGGCAATCTGGTCGTCGGTCCGGTCCATATGGGCCAGGTTCTGACGCGAGAAGATCAGTGAGCTGGGTCCATCCCTGCGTTCCACAGCGGCCTTCCAGGCTACGGCAGACTCCACCGCATCGCAGGGACGCCATACGTTCATGTTGGGAATCATGCGCAGGGTCGGAATCTGCTCGACCGGCTGGTGCGTCGGTCCGTCTTCGCCCAGACCGATGGAGTCATGGGTGTAGACAAAAATCGACGGGATACGCATCAGGGCAGCCATGCGCAGTGCGTTGCGCGCATATTCGGAGAACATCAGGAAGGTGGCGCCGTAGGGAATGAAGCCCCCGTGGAGTACGATGCCGTTCATGATCGCCGACATGCCGAACTCGCGCACACCATAATAGAGGTAGTTGCCCGAACCATCCTCCTTGCCGACACCCTTGCTGCCCTTCCAGATGGTCAGGTTCGAGCCGGCCAGATCCGCTGACCCTCCGAGAAACTCCGGCAACAGCGGGCCGAAGCCGTTGAGTGCATTCTGGGAAGCCTTGCGCGAAGCGATGGTCTCTCCCTTTTCCACCACCGAGGCGATGAAGGCATCCGCCTCTTGGGACCAGTTGTCGGGCAATTCACCGGCCATGCGGCGTTTGAATTCGGCGGCCTCCGCAGGAAAAGCTGCGGCATAGGCATCGAAACGTGCGTTCCACCCGGCCTCGCTCTCGCCCCCCTTTTTCTTGCCGTCCCACCCGTCGTATACCTCCTGGGGTACTTCGAAAGGCCCATGATCCCAGCCGATGGTCTCGCGGGTCAGGGTGATCTCGTCTGCTCCGAGGGGAGCGCCGTGACAATCTTCCTTGCCCTGCTTGTTCGGGGAGCCCCAGCCAATGATGGTCTGGCAGCAAATGATCGAGGGCTTGTCGGTAATGCCGCGGGTCTCTTCGATAGCGGCCTTGATGGCCTCCGGATCATGTCCGTCGACCTTTGGTATCACATGCCAGCCATAGGCCTCGAACCGCTTGGGTGTATCGTCGAGGAACCAGGCCGGGGTATCACCGTGGCCGCGAACCTCGCCGTCAATGGAGATATTGTTGTCATCATACAGGGCGATGAGCTTGCCCAGGCCCAGCGCACCCGCCAGGGAGCAGGCTTCGTGGGAGATGCCCTCCATCAGACAGCCGTCCCCCAAAAACACGTAGGTGTGATGGTCGACGATATCGTGGCCGGGCCGGTTGAACTGACCCGCGAGCACCTTCTCGGCGATCGCCATGCCAACGCCGTTGGTGATGCCCTGACCGAGGGGACCTGTGGTGGTCTCCACGCCCTCCGCATAGCCGTACTCGGGGTGACCGGGGGTCTTGGCATGGAGCTGACGGAAGGACTTGAGGTCCTCGATGCTCATGTCATAACCGGTCAGGTGCAGCAGGGAATAAATAAGCATGGACCCGTGGCCGTTGGACAACACGAAGCGGTCCCTGTCTACCCATTTGGGGTTGGCCGGGTTGTGTCTGAGATAGTCATTCCAGAGTACCTCGGCGATATCGGCCATTCCCATGGGTGCACCCGGGTGGCCGGAGTTGGCTTTTTGAACCGCGTCCATGCTGAGTGCACGAACGGCATTTGCTAGGTTTCTACGTGAGGACATCAATCCATCCCTTAATTAGGTTTGTTGGAAATTGTCGGATCTGGCTGGAATCTTCGTTGTCTGGATATTAAGCGATGCTGGTTCAGTCCCGTGGGCCGAACCTGCGCTCCCCTCGGGTCGCGCGTGCCCCCCTGGGAAACAGCACTCAATTCAGCTATCGGCGTAAAATCCGGACGTAATCCCCCTGATACCTGCCTGAACCTTGCGGATGCGGGCCTATATGATACAGGCCCTTTATCAGAACAGACTAATATTTTTAACCTATAATCAATTCCCGGGCAACCTAGACGGTTTTATGCAAGCCTAAAAAAAAGCTGTGCAACACTTTGTTGCGCCGCACAATATTTCTATTCGCGCCATTTTATGGAACAGCCCATGCTGGGAATCTGCTCCCGGGGTCCCTGGCCCGTCTCGGCTACCAGTTTCATCGCCTCGTACAGATCCCTTTTAACCCCCGTCGGCGCAGTCTCCTTGCGGCTCTCGTCGAGCCGTCCCCGATACTGCAGTTCCGAATTGGCGTTGTACCCGAAAAAATCGGGGGTACAAACCGCACCATAGGCCTTGGCCACTTCCTGTGTTTTGTCCATCAGATAGGGAAAGCGATAGCCGCTCTCCTCCGCAACGGTTTTCATGTTCTCGAAAGAGTCCTCAGGATAGTCGGACGGATCGTTAGACATGATGGCGACGCTGTTGATACCCAGCGCCATCAACTCCCCCGTATCCCGCACCAGGCGCTCCTGCACCGCCTTCACATAGGGGCAATGGTTGCAGATAAACATGACCAGCAGGCCTTTTTCCCCCATACACTCCCTCAACGTCCAGGTGCGCCCATCCACGCCTGGAAGACTGAAATCGATCGCGGGCCTGCCGAAATTACAAACCGGGGTTTCCAATGAGACCATGGTCCATTACCTCTTGAACTGTTTAAAAAAAGTACACACAGGATAAGGCCGGGCAGTTTACCCCAAGGGTGAATCAAATTCTTCCGGTTGTTCGAGGGTCAAATGACATGCCCTGCCCCCCTGGAATCCCGGTCTTTCTCTTTCGCCGGAACATTATCCTTTATAATTTTTAAAAAATTATGAAACCAAGTCGCCTATTTCGTTGACAAAGAATATGAATTGCGCGTAGATTGCTCGGCAGCGCCGATTTGAGTTCAGATTGCGGGCGCTATAAAAGTGCGGCTAAAGCGAAGAACTGTAACAGTTTTTCCAGGCCCGTCTGAGCTCATGCCCGACGGGTTTTTCATTTATAGACAATGGGATTCAGTAAAACATGAGTGACTATCTATTTACCTCAGAATCGGTCTCCGAGGGTCATCCGGACAAAGTGGCCGACCAGATATCCGATGCCGTGGTCGACGCAATGCTGGCGGAAGACCCTGGTTCGCGCGTGGCCTGTGAGACCATGGTAAAGACCGGCATGGTGATCCTTGCCGGAGAAGTCACCACCCGGGGCTGGGTCGATCTGGAGTCTCTGGTGCGCAAGGTGATCTACGAAATTGGCTACAACCACTGCGACGTGGGCTTCGATGCAGAGACCTGCGCCGTCATCTCGGCCATCGGCAAGCAGTCCGGCGACATAGCCATGGGCGTGAACGAAACCGAATCTCACGAACAGGGTGCGGGTGACCAGGGGCTCATGTTCGGGTACGCCTGCAATGAAACCGATGTCCTCATGCCCGCTCCGATCACCTACGCCCACAGGCTGGTTCAGCGACAGTCGGAGATCCGCAACAGCGGCACCCTGCCCTGGCTGCGTCCGGACGCCAAAAGTCAGCTGACCTTTCGGTACGAGAACAACAAACCGGTGGGTATTGATGCCATCGTCCTGTCCACCCAGCATGATCCGGATATCAGCGAGAAGGCATTGCGCGAAGCGGTGATCGACGAGATCATCAAACCCGTGCTGCCGGCTGAATGGCTGGATAAGTGCAAATCTGAAAATATTCACGTCAACCCAACCGGCCGATTCGTGATCGGCGGACCCGTGGGGGACTGCGGGCTGACAGGCCGTAAGATCATCGTCGATACCTATGGCGGCATGGCCCGCCACGGTGGCGGTGCCTTCTCGGGCAAGGACCCCTCAAAGGTCGACCGGTCCGCCGCCTACGCCGCCCGCTACGTGGCCAAAAACATCATCGCCGCCGGTCTTGCGGAACGCTGCGAAATACAGGTCTCCTACGCCATCGGTGTGGCAGAACCCACTTCCATCAGCATCGACACTTTCGGCACGGGCAAGCTGGATGACGGAAAACTCGTCAACCTGATACGGGATCACTTCGATCTGCGCCCGAAAGGATTGATCAGCATGCTCAACCTGCTGCGGCCCATCTACCGGCAAACCGCCGCCTACGGCCACTTCGGACGCACAGAGGATGACTTTACCTGGGAGAAAACTGACAAGGCAGAGATGCTCAGGGATGCCGCTGGTATCTGATTTAAACTAGGGCCTGTTAACACTAAGATCAAATCCACCTGAGAAGCGTTGCAACAGAGACCGAGGTCTCTGCCAGGCTCAGGGGGATGTACGAACAACGGCGCTTTGTTTTTTTTGGAGACTGAAACATGACCGCCACATCATCAATGAACGCCGTATCACAGGAGCACCACGTAGCCGATATCTCACTTGCAGATTGGGGCCGTAAGGAACTGGCCATCGCCGAGACTGAAATGCCCGGCCTGATGGCCCTGAGGGAGAAGTACGCCGAGGAACAGCCGCTCAAGGGTGCCCGCATTGCCGGCAGCCTGCACATGACCATACAGACAGCGGCGCTGATTGAGACACTGACCGCTTTGGGTGCCGAGGTACGCTGGGCCTCCTGCAACATCTTTTCCACCCAGGATCATGCCGCGGCGGCGATAGCCGTGAAAGAGATCCCGGTCTTCGCTTTCAAGGGAGAGAGCCTGGAGGAATACTGGAACTTCACCCATCGGATCTTCGAGTGGGCCGACGGCGGCACGCCGAACATGATCCTGGACGATGGCGGAGACGCCACGATGCTCATCCACCTGGGTGCCAAGGCAGAAAAGGACATATCAGTGCTGGACAAGCCGACCAGTGAGGAAGAAGAGGTCCTGTATGCAGCCATCCGATCGAGACTTGCGAAACAGCCGGGCTGGTACTCCAACATCCTCAAAAACATCCGGGGGGTCACGGAAGAGACCACCACCGGCGTCCACCGCCTGTACCAGATGCAGGAGCGCAACGATCTGCCGTTCCCGGCAATCAACGTCAACGACTCGGTAACCAAGTCCAAATTCGACAACCTGTATGGCTGCCGCGAATCCCTGGTTGACGGCATCAAGCGTGCCACCGATGTCATGATCGCCGGCAAGATCGCCCTGGTGCTCGGGTACGGAGATGTGGGCAAGGGATGCGCCCAATCCCTGCGCGGCCTGGGCGCCACTGTCTGGGTAACGGAGATCGATCCCATTTGCGCCCTACAGGCCTCGATGGAGGGCTACCGTGTCGTGAAAATGGATGAAGCCTGCAGCCAGGCCGATATCTTCGTCACCGCAACGGGCAACTACAGTGTGATCACCCACGACCACATGGCGCAGATGAAAAACCAGTCCATCGTCTGCAACATCGGGCACTTCGACAACGAGATCGACTGTGCCAGCCTTGGCAAGTATCAGTGGGAGAACATCAAGCCCCAAGTGGATCATGTCATCTTCCCCGACGGCAAGCGCATCATCCTCCTGGCCGAGGGCCGCCTGGTAAACCTGGGTTGCGCCACGGGGCACCCCAGCTTCGTTATGTCCACCTCATTCACCAACCAGACGCTGGCCCAGATCGAGTTGTGGGCCCATGGTGAGCGGTATGAAAACCGGGTTTACACCCTGCCCAAGCACCTCGACGAAGAGGTCGCGCGGCTGCATCTCAAGAAGATCGGTGCACAGCTGACAACCCTGACCCGGCAGCAGGCCGATTACATCAGCGTATCGGTGGACGGCCCCTACAAGGCGGAACATTACCGCTACTGAGCACCCGGCAGTATCGATATGGAATCACAGCAGAAGTACAAACCCACCTTCAGCTTCGAGCTCTTCCCGCCCAAGACCGAGGCGGGTGTGGAGAAACTGAAGGCCACCGTACACAAACTGGCGGGGCTCAACCCCCGCTTCTTTTCCGTCACCTACGGTGCCGGGGGATCAACCCGGGACCGCACCTTGGATACGGTGGACTGGCTGCGTTCGGAGGGGCTGGAGACGGCCCCTCATATCTCCTGCATTGGCTCCTCTCTGGATCACATCAGGGAGCTGCTGGCACACTATCAGGCAGAAGGTATCGGAAGGATCGTCGCCTTGAGGGGGGATATGCCCTCGGGGATGGGCGGTGGAGGCGATTTTCGCTATGCCAACGAACTGGTAGCCTTTATCCGGTCCGAAACCGGAGACCACTTCCACATCGAGGTGGCGGCCTATCCGGAGTTTCACCCCCAGGCGCCGGATGCCTTGTCCGACCTGAAAAATTTCAAGCGTAAAGTCGACGCCGGCGCCAACGGGGCGATAACCCAGTATTTCTACAACCGGGACGCCTACTGCCGCTTCGTGGACAGTTGCGAACAGCTGGGTATGGACCTGCCCATCGTTCCCGGCATCATGCCTATCAACAACTACGCCCAGTTGGGGCGCTTCTCGGACAACTGCGGGGCAGAGATTCCACGCTGGATCCGCAGGCGCCTGCAAGGCTTTGCCGACGATATAGAGGGCATCCGGGCATTCGGTATCGACGTGGTCACAGAACTGTGCCAGAAGCTTCTGGAGGAGGGTGCCCCGGGACTCCACTTCTACACCATGAATCAATGGGGCCCTTCCACAAAAATATGGAACAACCTGGGCCTTACCGGGAAGTAGTATCCGTCACCGTGCACGGGACTTGGGATTGACATGGGCCTGCCCCGGATATTCATCCAACACTCGCTCAAAACAGGTATTCTACTGGAACTCGAAGAGGCTCCCGCCCATCACCTGACCCGGGTGTTGCGGCTCGATACGGGCAGTGAGGTATCCCTGTTCAACGGAGACGGGCGGGAATACCGGTCGCGGCTTACTAGAATAGGCAGAGGTACTGCCCAGGTCGAAGTCCTCGACCGGTCCGATCCGGAACAGCCACCGCGCCTGCCCATCCACCTCGGTCTCGGCCTGTCCAAGGGGGAGCGAATGGATCTGGCGGTGCAGAAGTCGGTAGAACTCGGCGTCACCGCCATCACCCCCCTGATCACCGACCGATGCGTGGTCAGACTCCCCCCTCAGCGCATGGCAAAACGCGAGGAACACTGGCGTGGCATCATCTTTTCCGCCTGCGGTCAGTCCGGGCGGAACCTGATACCGAACCTGCATCCGGCCTGTTCACTGGAAGCGTGGCTCAAGACTGTGGACGGGGCGGCGGGACTGCTATTGGATCACCGCTCATCTCATACCCTTGATCAGCTGCAGGAACCACCGGCGGCCGGCCTTAGCCTGCTGGCTGGACCCGAAGGCGGCCTGTCGGACAAAGAGCGCTCAATGGCGACAGACGCAGGATTCACCGGCATTCGCCTCGGACCGAGGGTGCTGCGCACCGAGACGGCCCCGCTTGCAGCCATCGCCGCGATACAGATGTTGTGGGGGGATTTTCGTTGACCGAAGGCTAGTTCAGGGTCTCGACCAGGGGCCTGCTCCGGCTTGCCAAGGCCGGATAAAAGGGATTATTTTTATACACCCTCATCAATGTCAACAAAACGCATTCCCTCTGTCGGCAGCACTGATTGGGTCGAATTCATTCGACCACCGGCGTTTGATGGGAATGCTGAACGGGCTTTGAGGGCCTTCACAACCCTCGAAACGGGTGGCCTGGCTGTTGGCCGAATGAATTCGGCCCTACAACGGTAATCTACCTACCTGACCAGGGGAACAACAAAAAAACAAAGCCCCGATGGCCGGAAAAACCAACGGGGCTTTGATGTCGCTAGGCCAGGGTCCATTCCGTGGATCTTCCATGGTTGGCCGTGTCATCCATGACCGCCTTCTCTGGCGACCAAATCATTCTGTCATAGACTTTTAGGAATTACAATCTTGTTAAGATGGTTGCAGAGTCTCACCCAAAGCTTGCTCCAGGCTGTCGAAATCCGGTATCCAGGCTTCCTGGCCGCCGATGCGCACCTGGCTGGCTATCATGGGCCCGAATTCGCCCGGTTCTCCAATCGGCGTGATCAGCGTTTCCATGACCCGGACCAGGTGTGGTATCGAACGCAGCAGAATACCGATAAAGGGCTTTGTGGCGTTGTCCTGGAGGCTGTAACACATGGCGATCCGGGCCCGCTGCCCCACTGAATCCACAGGCGATCCCACCAGCGCATCAAAGCAGACCACAGGCACCTGCCGTTGCCGCCAAGGCACGATGCCGAGCAGCCAATCCGGATACGATTCGGGCCCCGTTTCGGGCGGTCGATACCCGATGACCTCGCACAGGTTGTTGTTGGGAATCAGCAGCTGGCCGGTGTGCAGGGGAAGCAGCACACCCCGCACTTCCAAAGGGGATAGCTCCTTGCTCATTCAGGCTCCCCCGCCAGCACCCCGTTGATGCTCTCCAACAATTTCGCTTCCTGATACGGCTTTCCAAGATAGCGTTTAACCCCTATCTCCATGGCAAGCTTGCGATGCTTGTCGCCGGTACGGGAAGTGATCATTATTATCGGGATGTCCTTTAGATCAGGTGAATTCCGCATATGGCGCGCCAGTTCGAAGCCGTCCATGCGCGGCATTTCGATGTCCAAAAGCATCAGATCCGGATGAAATTCCTGCAGCTGGGTTACCGCGTCCACGCCGTCTTTGGCGGTTACCACACGCATTCCATTGCGCTCCAGGACCCTGCCGGTGACCTTGCGGACGGTGATGGAGTCGTCCACCACCATGATCATCTTTTCCGCAGCCAACTTGTCGACCTGGTCTGCCGCCGCGGGCACCTTGTGGGCTGCATCCATTCGCACCAGGGCGGTCACGTCCAAAATGAGGGCAACCCGACCGTCACCAAGGATGGTTCCGCCCGCTATCCAGCGAACCGTGCCAATCTGGGGCCCAACGGATCTCACCACGATCTGGCTGTTTCCCTGGATACTGTCGATCTGCAGGGCCACGCGATGCTCACCCGCCTTGACCAGCAGCAGTGGAAACCATCTCCGCTGTTCGGAAAGACTGGGGGTATTGACGTTCAGCATACTGCCCAGGTAGCGCACCTGATAGTCATGGTCCGCATAGCTGAATTTGGCCTGGCGGCCTTCATAACAATCAAGAAGCTCATCTCTGCCGAGACGCACCACCCCCTCAATGCTGGAATGGGGAATGGCGTAGATTTCGTCACCCATCTCGACCACCAGCGCGTCGGTTATGGCAAGAGTCAGGGGCAGGCGAATGATAAAAGCCGTACCCTGGCCGGGATTGGACCTGATATCCAGGGACCCACCCAGTTGCTTGACCTCCTTGACCACGACATCCAGCCCGACACCACGGCCGGATATCTGATTGACCTCGCTCTGGGTGCTGAAACCGTGTTCCAGCACGAATTGTAGGACATCACTGTCCGGCAATTCGGCTGTCGGATCCAAAAGCCCCAGCGCGATGGCCTGCTTGCGGATGGAGGTTGCATTGAGGCCCGCCCCATCGTCCGAGAGGGTCAAAACCACATCGTTGCCTTCCCGCGTCAGATCCAGAGAGATCTGACCAACCTTATGCTTAGCCGATTTCCGGCGTGATTCCGGCGACTCAATACCGTGTGAAACAGCGTTGCGAAGTATGTGCTCCACAGGGCCGATCATGCGATCCAGGATCCCCCGATCCAGTTCACCCTCTGCCCCGCGTATGCTTAGCTCAACCTTCTTCCCAAGGGTCGTTGCGGTCTGGCGCACCACCCGCTGCAACCGGGGTACCAGCTGTGCGAATGGAACCATGCGAGTACGCAGCAGACCATCTTGCAGATCCGTTGCCACCCTTGACTGCTGCAGCAACAGGGTATCGGTTTCCTTGCGCAGATCATCGAGAAAACCGTTGATACTGGACAGGTCACTGACCGTCTCCAACAAGCCCCGGGACAGCTGCTGCATGGTGGAAAAGCGATCAAGTTCCAGGGGGTCGAAGCTGCCTTCCAGCTTGCCTTCCTGCTTGTCCCTCTCATAACGGAACAGAATCTGCGCATCTGTCTCCATCTCCAGCTGACGGAGCTGGTTCCTCAGGCGAGTCACCGTCTGTTCCAGCTCTGAGAGGTTGAATCCCAGGTTTCCGTTCTGCTGTTCCAGGCGTGCACCGTAAATGCTCATCTCTCCGGCGTCGTTCACCAGCCCGTCGAGCGCATCGGCATGTACCCGGATGATCTCCCGTTTGTTTCGACGCTGGTCACGCACCGGCCGGGACTCTTCCTTGGCTTTAACCTGCACCTGCTGAGCTGCAGCAACCGCGGAATCCGGTGCCCGAAGGGGTGCTTCTGCAGGGGTGGGCGCCGGTTCGACTTCCACCTGCTTCTCAGGCTTCCGAATTTCCGGCGCCGGTGCTTCCTCGGCTTTGGTCACCGCGGCTTCAGGTTCTTGCTTTTCCTTCGGTTTCGGTTCCTGCCCGGTATCCCGCGTTCCGGATTTGGGCTTTCCGGCAGCTGCCGGCAAAGCCCCGGTGAGCTGTTCCAGATCTTCAAGAAGATCGTTACAGGTGCGCACCCTTGGACCTTGCTCTATGTCATCGAGCTGATCCACCAGCCGGTCTACAACCTTCCTGGACAGGGAAAACACCTCGGATGTCGGGGATGCATCAGACTGGCCGACCTCTGATAGCAGGGACTCAAAGGCATGGCTGAGCTCCCCGATGGGCATGGCACCGGCCAGGCGCGCGCCCCCCTTGAGGGTATGCAATGTCCGCTTCAATTCCGCGACCGCATCTCCCTCAGACGGATTCTGTTCCCAGTGGCCAAGAGACGTTTCCACCGAATCCAGCAGTTCCCTCGCTTCTTCCAGGAATATCTCCGTCAGCTCGGTATCGCTATCGATATCCTCGAAGACCGGCTCGGCATCCAACGCGGATGCCGGTTCAGGAACTGATTCCTCCTCCGCAGGCTGGGGAAGCGAATCCTGCCTCTGCCTGATTTCCTCAATCAGCGTCTCCCATTCGGGTAACACCCCGCCTGGGACGTTGATCACTTCCAGCACGGCCTCGAAACAGTTGCCGCTTCGCTCCATCAGCACCAGGAGATCGTCATCAGCCCGCAAGTCCACTTCGATCATGCCATTGACCAGTGATTCCAGGCAGCCGCTGATCTCTGCGACAGGCATCACGCCGGCCATATCGGCGCTGCCATGCAAGGTATGCAGTGCGCGGGGCACGCCACTGCCTGCCATATCGCATTTCTTGGACTTCTTGCGACATCCTGCAACAAATTCCCGTAGCGCATTTACATGATTGCGTGTCTCGGCGCCGAATATTTCGAACAGCTCAGGTTCCAGAACGATCGGCGGCGGAACCGCTTCCAATTCTTCCAAAAGACCAGTCGATTCTTCCGGCTCCGCAGTGGTTTCGGAAGCCGTACCGGCTTCTGCGAATTTATCGGGGAAGGGCACCACATCTGCCGATTCAGTGGCTTCGATCACCTGTTCCGGTTCGATGAAGATTTCGGGTTCATCTTCACCCTCGGTCGCCTCGGAGACCTTCACTTCAGCCGTTGACTCCTGGGATGAGGCAAGGGAAAAAGCCTGCTCCATCAGCGGATTCAGGTCCGTATCCGGTGGACGCCCGGACTCCTGGCAATCGATAAGCCCGGGTAAAACCCGCCTGGCTTGTTCCATGAGCTCCAGCATGGCGCCTGAAACCTGAACGGTTTCTTCAATTATCCGGTTCAGAAGATTTTCGATCGACCAGCTGAATTCTCCGAGGGTCAAGGCGCCAACCAGACGTCCGCTGCCCTTGAGGGTATGGAAGGAGCGGCGCAGGGTGATCAGGGCATCCCGGTCACCCTGATTGTCGATCCACCGCGGCAACAGGGTATCGATCACCCCCATTTCAGAGCGCGCCTCTTCAATAAATATCTCTAGTATTTCGGCGTCAATCTCTTCGGCGGGTTCTTCCTGAACGAGTTCTTCCTGCGCGGTCTCTTCCGCTGTCGGCTCTTCCATCGAAGCGGCTATAGCGACTTCAACATCCTCCCCAGGTTCCTCTTCAGACACGCTCTCGACCGGTTGGTCAGCTTCTGATGGGGTCTCCCCGGAGGCAACTGCGGGCTGTCCGGCCAACTGCGCCAGCGAATCCTCGGCCACCATGAGTATTTCGGCCTGTACGCCCCGTCCTTCGGAGATGGCCTGCATGAAATATTCAATAGAGGTCAAGGCGTCAGCAAAAAGATTGAGACGCTCGGGGGGCGGAACTTCGTCCGACTCCTGAAACTGGCTGACTACACACCCCGCCAAGGATTCGAGCAGATCCGACACCTTGTCGAGGTTCATTATCCTGAAGGCGCCGGATATCGATTTGAAGCGCCTCGGCACTCCCTCCAGCAGGGATTTGTCATCCGGCGTTTCCAGGTAACTGATGATGGCCTCTTTGTTCCTGGCCATGTCGATCTCGGCTTCGCGCATCACCGTATCGACCAGTTTTTCCAGCTCTCCCTGGGGCAGCTGTAAGCCTTCCGCACCTGCCGGCTTCGGTATAGGCAGATGATGGTGGGCGGAAGCGAGGTTTTCCAGAGACGTCTCAACGTACAGAATGTCGCCCGCCATGTTCATCAGCGTCTGTTCGTCGGGCGGCTCACCGGACTCCCGAAACTCTTCGATCTTTTCCGCCTGGCGTTTCAGTCGTTCACGCAACGCGCCCTGACCGATCATGCCAAGGGTATCGCCGATCCTTCGCATCGGCTTTTCCAGGGCATCGAGTCGATCGATGTCTGCCGTGCCATCTCTGAGGTAGAGATCGATCCCATCCTTTATTGCGGTGAGTTCCGGGCCAATGGCAGTCCTCACCGAATTCATCAACTCCCGACCCGGCGCATGGAACTCCTCTTTCTCCCTGTCGATCTCGGCCTGGGAGATAAGCGTGTTTTCCAGCCCGAATTCCTTTTTGACCTCTTTGACCAGGGAATTTTCGGAGTTGTCACAAGCCACGTAGAACAGGAAATTTTGCAAAAGGTCATTGGCCGGTTTGCTGGCGACCTCCTGCTCACCTGAGTCTATGATTCTCTTTATCTCCCGGTCCAGCCTGCCATAGAGTTCCTTGGACACCGCACCCGGCTTTACGCCTCCCTCCCGAAGCACCTCCGTCAAGGCCATGCCGACACGAAACAGGCGCCTGATTTGCTTGGTGCCAGCGTGATGTTCCAGTTTTTCGAGCACCTCCCGAATACCCTTGAAGCCGTGATCGACATCGGTGCCCCGATACCATTCCAGCAAGGCTTTGTGATATCCGAGACGTATTCGACGGGCAAGCGCCGGCAGTTGTGGATTCGCCTCCCCTTCCACCTTTTCGGAGGCCAGCATCTGTTCCAGGTCAGGTGCGAACAATGCCACTTCGGAGAGTTGAGCCTCGCCCCGGGTGGCGCGCAGTTCATTGAGAATCGGCAGAATCAACAGGGGAGTGTCCCGTGCGCCTTCCTCGAGCTTTTCCAGATATTCGGGAAGTTGGACCATCCCCAGCATCAACGCCTCGGCGGCCTCGCCCGAGCGTTTTATCTCGTCGTCCCGCATCGAGACCGCCACCAGTTCCATCTCTTCGGCAAGCATTGCGGCGCCATAGAGCTGCAGCATCTGCAAGCTGCCCCGGATCTGATGCAGGTTGGCTATGCACTGCTCTATCGGGCTTTTATCAGCCGGAACATCGACATAGGACTCCAATGCATGGCGGGACTGCTCGACCAAGCTATCGAGTTCATTCCTTACCCATTTAAGCGTGCTGTGGTCTTGCGCTTCCCTCATACCTTGTCCTCCGCCTCTCTCGCGGACGTGCTAAAACTGGGCATTAGATATTAACTTAGTCTCCGGTCCCCGTTAATCGCAGCCAAGGGAGACTTACGGCTTCAGTCCGGCAGGCGGAAACCCGACACCGAACGCTGGAGATCATCCGCGAGATCCGCCAGATTACCAATGGAGGCAGCAGTCTGGCCTGTACCGTCGGAAGTCTGGGTGGTGATTTCCTGAATCACATTCATTGTGTCATCGATTTTCTCTGCGGCGCCCGACTGAGTCCGTGCCGACGCTGCCACTTTGCTGATGCGTTCGGAGATGGATTTCGACACGCTTTCGATCTCTTTTAGTGCCTCGCCGGCATCCTCTGACATTTTTGCGCCTGCCACCACACCGGTGGTCGTCGCCTCCATGGAGGATACCGCCTCGTTGGTGTCGGCCTGGATCGTCTTGACCAGCGCTTCGATCTGTTTTGTTGCGTTACTCGAACGTTCAGCCAGACGCTGCACCTCGTCGGCCACCACGGCGAATCCGCGTCCCGCTTCTCCGGCCATCGCCGCCTGCATCGCGGCATTGAGCGCCAGGATGTTGGTCTGATCCGCGATATCGTCGATCAGCTCCACGATGTCGCCGATCTCCTGGGAGCTCTCGCCCAATCGCTTGATGCGCTTTGCGGTCTCCTGGATCTGTTCGCGAATCGTGTCCATACCCTGAATGGTGCGATACACGGACCCTGCTCCGTTGGAGGCGATCTCCACCGAACGCTGCGCAATATCCGACGATTCGGTGGCATCATTGGACATCTGATCGATGGCCAGCGTCATCTCCTTGATCGATTGGGTGGCCGATGTGATCTGCTCTGCCTGATGTTCGCTGGATTCCGCCAGATGCATGGCGGTGGCCCGGGTTTCCTGGGCTGATGTTGAGACCTGGGCCGAGGTTTCGTTGATGGTGGTTACCAGGCTGCGCAACGCCTCGATGGCATAATTGATCGAGTCGGCTATCGCTCCGGTCACATCTTCGGTTACCGTGGCGGTAACGGTCAGGTCGCCGTCCGCCAGGTCACCCATCTCATCGAGCAGCCTTAGAATTGCCTGTTGATTGCGTTCGTTTTGCTTCTTGCTGACTTCCTCCCGGCGTCGGGCATTGAAGACCAGGACGTAAACCAGCATTAACAGGAACAACACCGCCAAGAGCCCCAGCAGGGTCAGCATCAGGGGTCCGACTTTGAAACCGGCGATACTGAAGCGACCGGGAGATTCACGGTAGGCATCCGCAAGGACCGAACCCGCGCTGCGCACCTCGGCGGAGGCGGAATTCAGATCAGCTGCCTGTATCAGGGCGGGCAGCACGGCGGGCACTGTAGCAATGATATCAACGGCCCGATCATTTACGCTTCCGAACGACTCGGCCACCAGACCCAACTGATCAACCAGGGAAGGGTTGCTCAGGGCCGGGATACGCTGCGCCTTATCGCCTTTGAGCAGGATGCCCAGATTTCGCCCAAACCCCTGAGTAGCGGTGCCGAAGCGATCAACCGCCACTTCCGCTGTTGGCCCGGCAACAAGGATCCCGAAAAGACTCGGATCCAGGTGAGCCAGCATAACCAGCTGTTCTGACGCGACCGCGATCTGTCGGGAAGAAGCGTCGGTCTGGAGCATATTGTCCAGAAACTGGCCGGACAGCGACTCGAGACGCGGCAGGGAACCTTTGATGACACCGGCGGACTCTGAAATCGATAGAACCGCCTCTCTGCCGTTCAGAATATCATCAGCAATCTTCCGCAGGTTTTGCCAGGCACCTGCCATTGCCTGAAACTGGGCATCCACCTCCAACGGAGATGCCGGCAGCTGCAGCTCCGGTACACCGTTTTTGAGTTCGTTCAACAGGCGCTCCATCGAATCCCGAGACTCCTGGAGATTCGTGAATGCGTCCTGATTACCAGATAACGCATTCAGGGTATGTATGCTGATATCCTGGGCGCCGGTTTTCAGGTCCAGTGTACGTAACAGGTACTGCTCATCATTCGCGTCCCACCGGGACATATGATAAAGGGCCACCCCTCCCAGAACCATGATTGTGAGCGATCCTGCCGATAACAGTGCCACGAGTAGATTGGATGCGGTCCTGCTGCCCGCAGACTGTTTGTTCATTTCACTTTCTCTCCAAGAAAAGTGTATAGCTCGTTGCGGGAAGCGTTTCCATCCCGGTCACAACGAGGCCTTTTGAAAATCAGGGCTTTCCATCAGCATCCCGATGCCAAACACCGGCCATTCCTGACCGTCGGCCTGGAATGCCTCACTGATATAGTTAGCCAGCGGGTCCGCCAGGCGTGGCGGCTCTATGTGCTGGTCTTCACTGAAATGGCGCATGCCACGCACCTCTCCAACCAGCAAGCCGACCCGAATCCCGTTATGATCGAATACCAGCACCCTGCTGTGTTTGTCGGTGACTACGGCTTTCCCGCCCATAAACTTCTGTAGATCGATGACCGGCAGCAGGGTTCCGCGAATATTGGCGATCCCGAGCATCCAGGGTTGGGTGCCGGGTATCGGTGTCAGTACTGCGGGAAAGTTGAGAATCTCCCTGACATCTTTTAGGGAGGCCACCAGGGGCGTCCCGGAAACAAAGAACAGGATGCCTTCCCAGAGCCAATGAGCCTCTTCCTGGTCCGGTAGACCGCCAGCATGCTGTCTGCTTCGCTGCTCCATTTCTTTCAACAGCAGCATCAGCTCTCGCGACCGGTCTGAAGACATGTCCTGCTTCCCGTCAGGCATTTAGAATCGACTTGATCTTTTTAAGCAGTTCACCAGCACCAACGGGTTTAACCACATATTCCCTCGCACCCTGTCGCAGACCCCAGGCACGATCAGTCTCCTGTGCTTTGGTTGTAACCATGATGATTGGAATTTCTGAAGTTTCCGGATTACGGCTCAACTGGCGGGTTGCCTGGAAACCGTTCAGCCCCGGCATTACCACATCCATCAGGATCAGGTCGGGTTTGGAATGTTCGGCCTGTGCGACGCCGCTTTCCCCATCCACTGCCGTAATCACCCTGTAGCCACCCTTTTGCAGAATGCCCCTGAGGACATGCATTTCCGTTGGAGAATCGTCAACTATGAGAACCGTATCCTGACTGTTATCGGCCATTGCTTTCCGCGGTCCCTGGGAAGATCCCACTTGGTCTTTGTTGAGTAAGTGTCTCATTCGCTGGTATCACCCGGCACATGTTCGGATCGTCCAACCCTGCAGCCTCGAATGGTGCGGTAGCGCGTGGGTGTCTCATGCCGCCTTGGCGTGCCGCCTGATCGCCCCAAGCAGTTCGTCTTTTGTAAAGGGCTTCGTAAGGTACTGTTCAGATCCGACTATTCGTCCCTTGGCACGGTCGAACAACCCGTCCTTGGAAGACAGCATGATTACCGGCGTCCGCTTGAACTCCTGGTTGTTCTTGATCAGGGCGCAGGTCTGATAGCCGTCGAGCCTGGGCATCATGATGTCGACAAAAATCACATCCGGCAGGTTGTCCGCTATCATTGCCAAGGCCTCGAAGCCATCGGTGGCCGTCAATACTTCACACCCGGCCTTCTTAAGCAGAATCTCCGCAGTTCGGCGGATGGTTTTGCTGTCGTCGATGACCATGATCTTCAGACCGGATACATCTAAGTAGCGCTCGTCACCCATTGCTTTCATTACCCTCACATTCATCTGAAAATCCGGTGGCTCATCAATCGCCCCGCTCCCCGGGGAAAAATCAGGCCTGCCGGTTCAATCTGTCTCCCCCTCCGTACAAAAACAACATGGATTTTATCGCCATGCCGAGAAAAATCTGCAGCTCTTTGTCTACAATTTTTAAGCAGAGCAGCAGGGGGAGCACCTCTGGCGGTAAACCGCGCACCGATCGCCCCCAACCATAGTTCGGTCATTTCCAGGCAATTCTTTAGGGGAAACATTAACAAGCGGGAAATCAACCCGCAATAAGGAAAACGGTTCCTCAGGCGGGTATAGTGTGCGGTCTTTTCCAACTCACCGCCACACTCCCGACAAAAAAACCGTCCTCAGGTATCATTGAAGCATGGCAATATCCCTTGGTGTTGTGATGGACCCCATAGAATCCATCAATGTAATAAAGGACAGCACCTTAGCGATGCTGCTCGAGGCGCGCTCCCGGAACTGGCAGGTCTGGTACATGCAGCTGGGCGATCTTTTCCTGGTGAATGACCGCAGCAATGCCCGCATGCAAAGACTGGAGCTGGAGGACCGGCAGGAAGACTGGTACAGATTTTCGGAAGAAAGGGTGATGCCGCTGGATGAACTGGATGTCATTCTGATGCGAAAGGATCCGCCCTTCGACATGGAGTATGTCTATTCCACGTACCTGCTGGAACGGGCGGAGGCACTCGGCACGCTGGTGGTCAATCGCCCCTCCAGCCTCAGAGACTGCAATGAGAAGCTTTTCACAGCCTGGTTTCCCCAGTGTTGTCCGCCGCAGCTGGTATCGCGCAACCATGGCCGGATCTCGGATTATGTGGAGGAGCAAGGCGATACGATTATCAAACCCCTGGGAGGCATGGGGGGCGCCTCCATATTTCGCATCCGCCGTGAGGACCCCAATCGCAACGTTATAATCGAGACCCTGACCGACCATGGCCGCAGCTATGCCATGATCCAGCGTTTCCTGCCCGAGATAAGCCAGGGGGATAAGCGTATCCTGATGGTGGATGGGGAACCCATACCCTACGCATTGGCAAGAATCCCCAAACAGGGGGAGACCCGGGGAAACCTGGCGACAGGAGGGAAAGGCGTGGGAGTCCCGCTTTCCGAAAGGGATCTCTGGATCGCCTCCGAGGTGGCTCCGGCGCTGAAAGACAAGGGGATACTATTCGCCGGGCTTGATGTCATCGGCGATTATCTGACTGAGATCAACGTCACCAGCCCCACCTGCATCCGGGAACTCGACAAACAGTTCGGACTCAATATCAGCGCCCGGTTGATGGATGCCATTGAAAAGAAACTGGCGGCCTGAATCGATGCGCCGATTCGCCCTGCGCAGTTTTCTGGCGTTGCTGCTGCTCCAACTGGGAGGCTGTTACCCGGAACGGCCGGTGTACACCGACAGATTCCTGGCCTTCGGGACGCTGGTTGACCTTACCATCGTAGGCGCGACACAACAGCAGGCACAGGCAGCCACGAAAGCGGTTGAAGAGGATTTTCTCAGAATGCACGAAGCCTGGCACGCCTGGAACCCCGGGCCACTGGGACAAACCAACGAGCAACTTGCGGTTGGCAGACAATTCCCCGCGCCGCCCATGATCCTTCCCCTCGTCGAGGTGGGACAATCTCTGTCTGCCAGGAGCCGCCACCTGTTCAACCCCGCCGTCGGACATCTCATCGATGCCTGGGGTTTTCACAATGACGACCCCGAGGGTCACCGTCCTCCCCCTGAGGCCCTGATCCAGGAGTTGATACGCAATAACCCCCGAATGAGCGACATCAAGGTCGAGGGAATAAATCTGCAGAGTTCCAACCCCTCGGTCAAGCTTGATTTTGGGGCCTTCGGCAAGGGTTACGGCATAGATCTGGCGGTAACGCACCTGAAGGAACTGGGCATAGAAAACGCTATTCTCAATGCCGGCGGGGACCTGCGGGCATTCGGTTCACGCAACGGAATACCCTGGAATATCGCCATACGCAGGCCCGACGGTGCTGGCGTCATAGCCACGATAAAAGTCTCCGGCGACGAG
Source organism: Chromatiales bacterium (assembly GCA_030145425.1). Classification (GTDB taxonomy): domain Bacteria; phylum Pseudomonadota; class Gammaproteobacteria; order Chromatiales; family Chromatiaceae; genus JAHEHQ01. The sequence continues at coordinate 24,970 of JAQYVO010000111.1, forward strand.
AGTGTTTTTACTTCCGGCGACTACGAACGCTTCTTCTCCTGGAATGGCAAGCGCTATCATCACATCATTGATCCACGGACAGGTTATCCCGCCGAGGGGACCCGGTCCGTGACCGTGATACACCCGGATTCCACCACGGCAGACGCGGCGGCAACGGCGCTGTTCATCGCGGGCCCCGACATGTGGCATGAAATCGCCCGGGATATGGGCATAGAATTCGTGATGCTGATCGACTCGAAAGGCATCATCCACATGACTCCCGAAATGCAGGAGAGGCTGGAGTTGCTGGACACGGACAGAAAGACGATCCTTAGCCCACCATTGACCGGTACCAGGGGTTCATGAGTACCACGGCAGACATCAACCCGATCGACCGGCTGGGTTTGACCCTTTTTGTTGCACTGGTCTTTCACGCCGTTGTGATCCTGGGTATCGCCTTCACTCGGGATACGCCTAAAAAACTGCAGTCACCCGACCGCACGCTGGAAATTCTCGTGGTGCATCACCCAACCGAGACCAAAAAACCGGACAAGGCGGATTTCCTGGCCCAGACAAGCCAGGAGGGCGGGGGAACCACCAAGCAGAAAGATAAGCCCACCGTCGCACCCTCCCCCATTGCGGCCCAACCGAACCCAACCGAGAAACCTGCCAAACTACCGGTGGAAAAACCGTCCGAAACCCAGGTACAGCCCCGGACGAAACGGGTTATCACAAGTCACCGGGCGAAACCCAAAAGGGTCGAACCCACCCCGGAAAAGAAGACCAAGCCCCGTGAAAAGAAAAAACTGACGGCGACGCAGCTCATTGCGAGTACCAACCAGGAGATCTCCCGCCTGACCGCGGAACTCGACCGGAAAACAAAGGCCTACTCTAAACGCCTGAGGCACAAACGCCTTACTGCCAGCACCCAGGAGTATAAATATGCCAACTATCTGGATGCCTGGCGCCGAAAGGTGGAGAACATCGGAAATCTCAACTATCCGGACGAGGCCAAACGGCGCAGATTGTACGGCAACCTGGTGTTGCATGTGGCAGTCCTGGCGGACGGCTCGGTCAAGGAGATCAACATAAAGAAATCCTCCGGCAAGAAGGTCCTCGACGATGCCGCGGTTCGTATCGTCAGGCTCTCCGCTCCCTTCGCCCCATTTTCGCCTGAGATAAGGGAAGAGACGGACATCATAGACATCATCAGAACCTGGCAGTTTCGCAGTAATAATACCTTTCAATGATCTTGCCCTTCATGATGGCCAAAAACAGATCTCCTGTTACAATTGCGACATGAACGAGTGCGCGGATTTGACCAACAATTTCCTGATCGCCATGCCCGGCCTGCAGGACAAAAACTTCTTCCATACAGTCACCTACATCTGCGAACACAACGAAGAAGGGGCCATGGGGATCGTGCTCAACCGACCCACGGATCTGCAGCTCAACGATATCCTCGATCAACTCGATATCGGACTAAACGAGGGAAAAAAGGGGGAGCAGCCGATCTATCTGGGCGGACCGGTTCAAACCGATCGGGGATTCGTACTCCACACCTCGGGTGGAGATTGGGACTCCACCCTGAAAATCACACCGGAGATCAGCGTTACCACCTCCAGGGATATCCTGCAGTCAATTGTGGAAGGTAACGGTCCACCAAAGACCCTGGTCGCACTGGGTTACGCCGGTTGGGCGGGGGGGCAACTCGAGGAAGAGCTCGGCGCCAATGCATGGCTCAGCGGACCGGCCGACGAAGCCATCATTTTCGAGCTGACTGCCGAAAAACGCTGGGAAGCCGCCGCGAAACTTCTGGGAGTGGACCTGAACCTGCTCTCGGCAGATACCGGACACGCCTAATTCATTAAATGACCACGCTGCTCGGCTTCGATTACGGTACTGCCAAGATAGGCGTGGCGGTCGGCCAGACCCTGACAGGTACAGCCAACCCTCTGGAGACGCTGCGGGCGGTTCGTAATAAGCCGGACTGGCAGAATATCGAACGACTCATCGAAACCTGGCAACCGGAGGCCTTGGTGGTGGGCCTGCCCTTCCAGATGGATGACAAAGAGGCGGAAATCGCAGATCGCGCGAAACGCTTTTCCCGACAGCTGAGCGGCCGCTTCGGTCTGCAGGTTCATCTGGTGGACGAACGCCTAACCTCCCGGGAGGCATGCAACCAGGCGGGTAAACATGTCAAACGTATCGAGCAACTGGACGCCATTGCGGCAACACTGATATTGGAAACCTGGTTAAGTGACAGAAAATAAAGGCTACATGCGGGCGGCTGAGATAGGTTTGTCAGTGCGAAAGCGCCAGATAGTCATGTCGTCACGCAGAGAGTGTCAGTAACGGGGCAGGATGCCCCGTTACCTCGTAACGCTGGAAAAACAATAAGGTAACCCGCAATGAGCATGCCGAATATCCAGCTCAACGCAGAGGGAAGATTGAAACACTTCCTTACCATCGACGGATTCGGCCGGGAGCTGTTGACCCAGATACTCGATGCCGCGGAATCCTTTACCGGGGTTTCGGAACGAACCGTCAAAACGGTCCCGTTGTTGCGGGGCAAGGTAATCTGCAACCTTTTTTTCGAAACCAGCACCCGTACCCGAACCGCTTTTGAGGTCGCCGCGAAGCGGCTGTCAGCCGATGTCCTGAATCTCAATATCGGCACATCGGCCACCACCAAGGGCGAGACCCTGCTGGACACCCTGCGCAACCTCGAGGCCATGCACGTGGACATGTTCGTTGTGCGCCACCAGGACAGCGGTGCCGCCCATTTCATAGCCCGTCATGCCGCCCCCCACGTCAATGTCATCAACGCCGGTGACGGCCGGCATGCGCACCCCACCCAGGCCATGCTTGACATGTTCACGATCCGCCGCCACAAGGGGGAATTCACCGGACTTCGCGTTGCGATTGTCGGGGACATCCTGCATTCCCGGGTGGCCCGCTCCCAGATTCTCGCCCTGAATACCCTGGGAACATCGGAGGTACGGGTCATCGCTCCGCGCACCCTGTTACCGACGGATGCCAGAACCTTGGGGGTTCATGTGTTTCACGACTTGGAGCAAGGCATTCGCGATGTGGATGTCATCATTGTGCTGCCTCTGCAGAAAGAGCGGATGCAGAGTGCCCTGCTGCCCAGTGAGCACGAGTATTTCAGACTGTACGGGCTCACCGAAGAAAGATTGAAGGCCGCGAAAAAAGATGCCATCGTGATGCATCCGGGCCCGATAAATCGGGGTGTGGAACTGGACTCCGAGGTGGCAGACGGTCCCCGTTCGATGATACTGCAGCAGGTCAGTTTCGGTATCGCCATTCGCATGGTGGTCATGTCCATGGCAATAGGTTCGCAAGGAGCAGCCACGAGGTGAGTAGACCGAGTAATATTCTCATCGCCAACGGACATCTGATCGATCCCGCAAACGGTATCGATGACACACGGGATCTTTACGTCGTTGCGGGACTGGTCCAGGGTGTGGGCCAACCGCCCGCCGGATTCCAGCCGGACCTGACCATTGATGCAACGGGGCTGGTTGTGTGTCCGGGGCTGATAGACCTGAGCGCCCGTCCCAGGGAATCCGGTCAGGAACACAAGGCAACCCTGACAAGCGAGACCCGGGCAGCCGCTAAAGGTGGCATCACGACGTTCTGCTGCCCCCCTGATACCGATCCGGTTATCGACACCCCTGCCATGGCAACCCTGGTGAGAAAGCGGTCCGAGCGCATCGGCTATGCCCGCCTGCTGCCCGTAGGTGCCCTGACCCAGGGACTGGAAGGTAACCAACTGAGCGAGATGGCCGCCCTGCAACAGGCAGGCTGTATTGCTTTCAGCAACGCGGAGTATCCGCTTGCCAACACCCTGGTGGAACGCCGCGCCCTGGAGTACGCCGCAACCTTCAACCTGACGGTGATGCTGCGGCCGGAAGACCGGCACCTGCGAGACAGCGGGTGCGTGCACGAGGGCCCGGTAGCAAGCCGGCTGGGTCTCCCGGGTATCCCCGAGGCCGCCGAAACGGTGGCGACCGCCAGGGACCTGGCCCTGGCTGAGCACACCGGCTGCCGTATCCATTTCCGGGGGCTGTCAACCGGCACCGCAGTGCGCATGCTGGCCCAGGCCCAGAATCAGCGGCTGGATGTCTCCGCTGATGTGGCCGTTCATCAATTGCATCTCACCGAAATGGACGTGGAAGGATTCGACAGCAACTGTCACGTCAACCCACCGCTGCGCGGCCTTTCCGACCGGGACACCCTTAGAAGTGGGATATCCCAGGGAATCATAGGCGCCATCTGCTCGGACCACCAACCCCATGAGCCGGAGGCCAAGGAGGCGCCCTTCCCCTCTACGCGACCGGGTATCTCCGGTCTGGAAACCCTGCTGCCCCTGACCCTGAGGCTGGTGCAGGAAGGGGTCCTAACTCTGCCGCAGGCCATCGCCAGACTCACCAGTGGTCCGGCGGATATTCTCGGACTGAATTATGGCCGTCTGGGTCCCGGATCCACTGCAGATATCTGTATCTTCGATCCTGCCAGGCACTGGCAACTGCGTAAACCGGATTTATACAGCGCCGGATACAATACCCCTTTTCTTGACTGGGATTTCACCGGCCAGGTAACCCACACTCTTTTGGAAGGCGTGATCGTTTATGAAGCAGACTGACCAGTCCCACCGGGATACCATATTTGTCGAGCAGGCGGAGATACTCGAACACCAGTCCTTCGAAGGCGACCAGTATATTATGAAGCTGCACGCGCCCGAGTGCGCGCGCAACGCCCTGCCCGGCAGCTTTGCCCACATCCAGGTGGACTCTTCCCTGCCCCTGCGCCGCCCTATCTCGATCATGCGCACTTCCCCTGAGGACGGTTGGGTGGAATTCCTCTACAAGTCGGTCGGCGATGGCACCCGCATCCTGGCCGGGCGCCGGGCGGGCGAATCCCTGAGTATACTGGCCCCCATCGGCACCCCGTTTGAGCTGCACCCGGAGCACCCGGTACCACTGCTCATAGGCGGCGGAGTGGGTATGCCACCCATGGTGTTTCTGGCCCAGAACCTGGCCGGTAACAGCCGCTTCCGTCCCCTGGTCATTCTAGGTTCGGAGGTGCCTTTCCCTTTCCGTCCCCAGCCTTCCCGGATACTGGCACCTTCCATGCCTGACGGGGTAATCGCAAGCATGCCGCTGCTGGATGACTGGGGCATCCCCAGCCGCCTGACCAGCCTCGCAGATTTTCCCGGATGCCATCAAGGCTATGTCACCGATCTGGCACGGTTCTGGTTGCAGTCACTGAATGATGCGGGGCTGGCAGAAGTGGAGATCTTCTCCTGCGGTCCCCATCCGATGCTGGAAGCCGTGGTCAAACTGGCGCGGGAATTCGATCTGCCCTGCCAGGTCTCACTGGAAGAGTACATGGCCTGCGGTGTCGGGGGGTGTGCGGGCTGCGTGGTCCCGCTGGAGACTGGTTCGGGAAGGGAGATGAAGCGTGTCTGCGTGGACGGACCGGTATTCGACGGCAGGCAGGTTTTCAGCTGAACGGAATCCGGCATTAAACACGGTCGGAGTAACTCAGAACTCCTGTTCGTCCATCAGCGATATAGACCCCATTTTCTTGGCGTATTCATCGACGTCGCCGCTGCCCAACTTGACCATCAGCCGAACCTCGTTGGCAGAATCAGCATAGAGGATGGCATCCTCATAGCTGATCTTGCCCTGCTTGTAGAGGGTATACAGGGCCTGATCAAAGGTTAGCATGCCCTGTTCGGTGGAACGCTTCATCAGATCCTTGAGCTTGTGAACCTCGCCCTTCCGAATCAGATCCGACGCTAATGGCGTGTTGATCAGGACTTCCACAACCGGGACACGCTCGTTTCCCTTGACGCTGCGCACCAGCTGCTGGGCGACGATAGCCCGGAGGTTCAGGGAAAGATCCATGAACAACTGATTACGCCTGTCTTCCGGAAAAAAATTGATGATGCGGTCCAGGGCCTGGTTTGCATTGTTTGCATGGAGGGTAGACAGGCACAGGTGGCCCGTCTCGGCAAACGCAATCGCATGGTCCATGGTTTCCCGGCTCCGGATCTCACCGATGAGTATCACATCGGGCGCCTGGCGCAGGGTGTTTTTCAAAGCCACTTCGTAAGACTCGGTGTCAATGCCCACTTCACGCTGGGTTACGATGCAGCCGGCATGATGATGGGCGAACTCTATGGGGTCCTCAATGGTGACGATGTGTCCCGTGCTGTTGTGGTTACGAAAACCGACCATGGCCGCCAAAGACGTGGATTTTCCGGTTCCTGTGGCGCCCGCGAATATCACCAGGCCGCGCTTGGTCATGGCCAGGTCTTTGAGAATCGGGGGCAGATTGAGCTCGTGGATCTCAGGGATTATGCCCTCGATGCGCCTCAGCACCATGCCCACGGCGCTGCGCTGCACGAACGCGCTGACACGGAAGCGCCCCACTCCCGAGGCGCTGATCGCAAAATTGCACTCCTTGGTCTGGGCGAACTCCTCCTGCTGGGCCGGGGACATGACACCAATAACCATCTCCCTTGCCTGCTGTTCCTCCACCCGATCCTCGGAGACCGGCATGATGCGCCCATTGAGTTTTATACAGGGGGGCATACCCACCGTGATAAAGAGATCAGAGGCCCTCTTCTTGGACACCAGCTTTAAAAGTGCATCAAGATCCACGCGCCCCCCCCTAATCTTTCGCTGCTTTGCGGCGGATGACGTCAGGCGGCGAAAGTTTCCCTGTTTGCCGCCTTCGACTGAGCATCCAGTCTGCTGATCATACCCTTCTTCAGCAACTCCTGCAGGTGTTGATCCAGCGTCTGCATACCGTGGGCCTGACCTGTCTGAATGGCTGAATACATCTGGGCCACCTTATCTTCCCGAATCAGGTTCCTGATGGCGGGAGTTCCGATCATTATCTCCCAGCCGGCAGTCCTGCCGCCACCGATCTTCTTTAGGAGTGTCTGCGCGACCACGGAACGCAGGGACTCAGACAGCATGGAACGGACCATACCCTTCTCCCCTCCCGGAAAGACATCGATGATACGATCGATGGTCTTGGCGGCAGAGGTGGTGTGGAGTGTACCGAACACCAGATGACCAGTTTCCGCCGCGGTAAGCGCCAGACGGATGGTCTCCAGATCCCGCAGCTCACCGACCAGAATCACGTCCGGATCTTCACGCAGGGCCGAGCGCAGGGCCTCTGCAAACCCCAGCGTGTCCCGGTGCACCTCACGCTGGTTGATCAGGCTCTTTTTGCTGATATGGACGAACTCGATCGGATCCTCGATGGTCAGGATATGAGAGTAATCGTTGTCATTCTTGTAGTCGATCATCGCGGCCAGGGTGGTGGACTTGCCCGAGCCAGTGGGACCGGTAACCAGGACCAGCCCCCGGGGAACATTGACGATGTCGCGGAAGGTCTCGGGACAGCCCAGATCCTCCAGGGTCAGCACCTTGGAGGGAATGGTTCGAAACACCGCACCTGCTCCCCTGTCCTGGTTGAAGGCATTGACCCTGAAGCGGGCCAGGCCAGGTATCTCGAAGGAAAAGTCGGTCTCCAGAAATTCCTCGTAATCCTTGCGCTGCTTGTCGTTCATGATGTCGTAGACAAGCTCATGAACCGTCTTGTGCTCGAGGGCAGGCACGTTGATGCGCCGGATATCACCATCTACCCTGATCATGGGCGGCAGACCAGATGATAGATGCAGGTCAGAGGCCTCGTGTTTGACGCTAAAGGCGAGAAGTTCCGCGATATCCATTCAATTCATCCCCTTGTAAATTCAAAAAAGCGTTATCAAAATCGAAAGCCCAAAGAAGAGCAGTTTTGCAATTTCCGGCAACAGTGCAACACAATGGATAGAAAATCAAAACACAGTAACGGCAACTCTCGCTTTTTGCTTTAATATTCCCAACCTTAGTCATCTGATCATGGAGCCGTATGAGTCAGGCAGTAAATTCGGATTCCGGGACACCTGTCGGCATTGGGCTGAAAACAGTGCGGCAGCGTATTGCCGACGCTGAACAGGCCCATGGACGCCGGGAGGGATCCGTGCAGCTTCTCGCCGTCAGCAAGACCAGGCCCGCGGCCGATATCATTCAGGCGCTCAACGCAGGACAGGCTGCCTTCGGGGAAAACTACCTGCAGGACGCCCTCGACAAAATCCTGCAACTTAGTGAGCATAGGGCCCAATGGCACTTCATAGGCCGCATTCAGAGCAACAAGACAAGACCCATTGCGGAGAATTTCGACTGGGTCCACAGCGTCGACCAGCTAAAACAACTCAAGCGTCTCAATGACCAGCGTCCCGCAGATCTGCCGCCACTGAACGTCTGCCTTCAGATCAACATCGACCGGGAACCGAGCAAAGGCGGATTGAGCCCGGAGGCTGCAGCCGAACTCGTCGAACATGCCAATGCGTTTCCCCGGCTCAGGATTTGTGGACTCATGACGCTACCGGAGCCGGTCCCCGGGTTGGAATCCCAGCGCCGGCCCTTCCGGGAACTGCGCCTGCTGCGGGACCGCCTTGCGACACCCGAAACTCCCCTGAAGACCCTATCCATGGGGATGTCCGGGGACCTCGAAGCCGCAATCGCAGAAGGTTCCACCATTGTGCGGGTGGGTACCGCCATATTCGGTCCGCGACCACAGGTTGCCCGCCGGGTAGACGAAGGGTAGCCTGTGTTCTGTGAAACTCTCGCCATGGCTTTGGCATCCAAACCCTCTGCAGCGCCGAGGTCTGCTGATGCCACCCGAAACCGGGATGCGCACCAATACAACCTTTTCAAAGTCCCAGTAATGTAAGGAACGCCAGCATTGATTGAAAATAAGACCGGGAGACTTCCCGATATGACCAGTAAGACCATCGCGTTCATCGGCGGTGGCAACATGGCAGCCAGTCTCGTGAGCGGACTGGTGTCAGACGACTATGATCCTCAACGAATTGTCGTAAGCGATCCCGACAGGGAGAAGCTTGCCGGCCTGGCTGCCAGGTTCGGAATCCGGCCCGCCGTGGACAACCGGGATGCTGTGGGGCGGGCAGATATCGTGGTTTTCGCGGTAAAACCACAGAATCTAAAGAGCGTGGCAATGAATATTGCGCCTGAGGTACAGGCCAGGAGGCCTCTGATGATCTCCATAGTCGCGGGGGTAAAGGAAAAGGATATCCAGTCCTGGCTTGGAAACGATGTGACGCTCATTCGCACCATGCCCAACACCCCAGCCATGCTCCAGGCCGGGGCCACCGTATTGCACGCCGGCCCCGGCGTTACGGATGACCAGAAGAATCTGGCAGAATCCATCCTCCGTGCGGTGGGGCTGACCCGATGGGTGCGCGATGAGGAAAAAATGGATGCGGTAACCGCACTGTCTGGCAGTGGACCCGCCTATTTCTTTCTGGTCATGGAGGCGATGGAACAAGTAGGGCTTGATATGGGCCTATCGGCAGAAACCGCCCGGCTGCTTACCCTTCAGACCGCACTCGGAGCCGCACGCATGGCGATGGAGAGCAGCGACGGACCGGCAACGCTGAGGGAAAGGGTGACCTCCCCCGGAGGCACAACGGAAAAAGCACTTGCGGTGTTTGAGGCGGCGGGTATCCGGGATCTGTTTCACAAGGCGCTGATTAGCGCCAGAGACCGCTCCGTCGAGCTGTCGAGAAGACTGGGAGAACAATAATGGGGGACTCTTACCTCACGAATCCGCTGGTTTTCCTGATTCAGGTTATTTTCGGCGCCTATATAATGGTGGTGATGCTCAGGTTTCTGCTTCAGTTGGTAAAGGCGGATTTCTACAACCCCGTTTCCCAGTTCGTGATAAAGGTGACCAGCCCCCCCCTGCGCCCCCTGAGAAGGATAATACCCGGGATCGGAGGGGTGGATGTCTCATCTATCGTATTGATGTGGATCTTAAAAAGCCTGGAACTCGCGTTGATTATGGTGATCGGGGGGCTGGGTACCAGCCTGTTACCTGCCCTTGCCTGGTCTATACCGGAATTGATCTCTCTTTTTATCAATGTGTTCCTGTTCGCAATACTCATCCAGGTCATCATCAGCTGGGTCAATCCAGGTGGCCACAATCCGATTATTGGACTGCTGAACAGCATTACTGAACCACTACTGGGGCCGGCGAGGCGGATAGCGCCGCCGATCTCGGGTCTGGATCTCTCGCCGATGCTGGTGATGATCGGGTTGATGCTCCTCAAGATGCTGCTGCTGCCCCCCCTTCAGTTGCTGGTGGCATCGCCTTTCCGATGACCTCCGGCTGGTACCGCTGGGAGGGCGACGACCTGCTGCTGTCCTTGAAGGTGCAGCCAAAGGCCGGCCGGGACGCATTTATCGCCCCCTTCGGCGACCGGTACAAGATAGCGATTTCGGCGCCACCGACCGAGGGAAAAGCCAACGCCCGGTTGGTGAGTTTTTTGGCGAAATCGTTCGGTGTGGGACGCAAGGACGTGGTGCTGGTCAATGGAGAATCCAGCAGAAACAAGGGAGTGCGGATCACCGCCCCCAGGAAGATGCCGATTCCCACCACTGAGCCCTAACACACCCCATCTGCCGTTTTCGCCCGTGTCTCAAGAATTCCCCTCGTCTGCCGCTTCGATTTCTGATGCCTGTTTCCTACTTGGATGCATCAGGATCAGGAGTTTTTACCTCTCATATCAGGGGTCCCTCATAGCAGGGGGGTTCCAAGGCTTCACGAGAATAGCAGGTGTATTAGGAACCGGATGAAAAAATCGAAACTGATATCACAGATACAGTCCTTTGAAGACTGGAAGGCAGTACTGTCGCTTACGATGGATGAGTATTCGGCGTGGCTGCAAGAGTTCCAGCTGGGCAGTACCGAAGAGGAGGGCAGTCTCGATAAGTGCAGGAAATCCCTGCATGACGACCGCTTAAGCATCGCCTTCGTGGCAGAGTTTTCCAGGGGTAAGACGGAACTGATCAATGCTCTTTTCTTCTCTGATTACGGACGGCGCCTTCTGCCCTCCACAGCGGGGCGTACGACCATGTGCCCTACAGAGATCTTTTACGACAAAGATGCCGATGAGGCCTATATCCAACTGCTGCCCATAGAGACCCGACTCGAGGACATCAGCCTGGATCAATACAAGCATGATCCGGACGCCTGGGTTAAGCTGCCCCTGGACCCGTCCTCTGCGGACCAGGTCGAAGCGACCCTGCAGAACGTGGTTCACACACAACGCGTCCCCCCTGCGGAAGCGAGGAACCTGGGGCTTTACGACCCCGACCGGGATCTGCTCGAATCAGAATCATCGGAAACGGTGGAGATTCCAAAATGGCGACACGCCAGAATCTCCTTCCCTCACCCGTTGCTGAAGCGGGGCCTGACCATTCTCGATACGCCCGGTCTCAATGCACTGGGCACGGAACCGGAACTCACCCTCAGCATGCTGCCCTCCGCCCAGGTGGTGCTGTTTGTACTGGCGGCGGATACCGGCGTAACCCGCAGCGATATGGAGATATGGACCCAGCACCTTCGAGGCTGCGGCAGCCGCAGCCGGCAGCGTCTCATGGTGGTCTTGAACAAGATCGACACGCTGTGGGACGAAATGCGGGACGACGATGCCATTCTGGACACCATCACCGAGCAGCGCGACAAGACTGCCGGGATCCTCGGCATCAGTAATCAATCCGTTTTTCCGGTCTCGGCTCACAAAGGCCTGCTGGCCAAGTCCAGAAATGACCAGGCATTGCTGGATCGGAGTGCCCTATCCGCACTGGAAGATTTTCTGTCCCACGACCTTATAGAACTTCGCCGGGAAATCATCCAGGAAACCATAACTTATGATGTAGCAATGATGCTGGAAAACGGCGTTGGATTGATGGAGAGCCGGCGAAACGGTATCGACAGCCAGCTTGCCCAGCTCGGCAGCCTCAGCGGGAAAAGCCAGGGCGCGATCGGGCAATTGGCACTGGAAGCGCAGGAACACCGCAACAATTATCAGAAGAATCTAGACGACTTCCGGACCAGCCGTCGTATGCTTGAGGTCAAAGCCGACAAGCTGCGCCGACTCCTGAATATGAAGCAACTGGAAAAGGAGTTTGATAAAACCCGCCAGAACATGAACGGGAACTGGACCACAGTGGGCTTGCAGAAAAGTATGCGTACGCTCTTCGAGCTTATGCGAAACGACATGGGCCAGGTGGTTAAAGAGATAGAGCAGACAAGGCGCCTGGTACGCGGCATCTACCACCGCTTCCAATCAGAACATGACGTTGATCTTCAACCCAGAATGTTTTCGGTCATGCGCCACAGGGTGGAACTGGAACTGCTTTGCCAGGAGGCCGAGATATTCCGCAACAGCCCCCTGACCGCGGCTACTGAAAAACATTTTGTCATCAACAAATTCTTCTTGGCCCTCGTGGACAGGGCCAGAATGATTTTCAATCTTGTACGGTATCAGGTGGACAACTGGTTGGTTATGGCGCTGGAACCCCTGATAATGCACCTGCGGGAGCGCCGTGAACAGATTGAAAATAGGTTTAATGACCTGCAGAGAATCAGCCGATCCCGTGACACCCTTAACACCCGGATTGCCGAGCTGACACAACAGAAGGAAGTGATTCTCGATCACCTTGTGTTTCTGCGGGCTCTGCATGACCGGCTAAGCAAAACCCTTCCCACCCAGGAAAACGAACCGCCCATGAAGGTAGCCACCGGCGGCTGCTAGAAAGGGGAACCGTATCGCCGGAACAATTCTTCGGATAGGTGAGGTATAGTAGCCTCATTGCCATTGATAAACCGGAGAAAAGTTCATGAAAAATCGGGTATTACCGCTTCTTCTCGGATTGCTGCTGCCGCTGACGGCCACGGCGGAAAACAGCACGCGGGCGGCAGGTCATACCATTCATCACAACGCCATTCCCACGGCCACCCTGACCCCGGCGGTTGCCACGGGATACAGTATCACCCGAAGTAAATACCGGGGCCTGCTCAATGTCAGTGTCATCAAGGATGTCCAGGGAACAACCGGGCAGCCG
>JAQYVO010000125.1 GCA_030145425.1 Chromatiales bacterium
TCATCGAGGGCCAGGTGCTGTCGGACAATCAGCGCATGCTTTCCCTGATGCAGGAATTAGGGTTTTCCGTGCGCCCCGCCCGGGACGATCCGGGGGTTCGGGTGGTGGAAAGGTGGCTTTGAAATAGGGCCGAGGGGTGAGCCTCTATTTCAAACCTCTATCGCGTGCTTCTGTATTCGGTACAGGAGCGTATCCCGGCTGATGCCCAGCAACCGAGCAGCCTTGCTGCGGTTGCCTCCGCTCAGGCCCAGGGCCTGGCGTATCACGTCGCTCTCCAGTTCCATCAGATTGATTCCGTCGGCGGGCAGCAGGAAGCGGGGTCTGTCTCTCTTCTGCTCCGGACCCTGGCGTATCTCCTGGGGAAGATTCTCCGGCTGGATAATCTGACCGGCCATGAGAATCACCATGCGTTCGCAGAAGTTTCTGAGTTCCCGTACATTCCCCGGCCAGGGATAGCGCTTCAGCAGATTGCGTGCCGACACCGAATAGCGGGGAGATCGTCGGTTGTGGACCCGGGCGAACTCGCTGCTGAAACGCTTCAACAGAATCACGATGTCCTCTTGTCGGTCGCGCAAGGGCGGCACCTCGAGCGGAACCACGAAAAGGCGGTAATAGAGATCCTCCCGCAGATCCCCCGCATCCACCAGCTTTCGAAGGTCCAGGCTGGATGACACGATAATCCTCGGTCGACCGGTCTGCCGGACTGTCAATCTGTGGGACTCCAGCATGTGCAGCAGCTGCTGCTGGGCATCGGGCAGGAGTTCTCCCACCTCATCCAAAAACAGGGTGCCAGCACCCGACTGCTCCCTTTTCCCTCCGACCCGATCAAGTTCGAGCTGAAATTCCGATCCGGAAACACCTGTGCAGTTTATGACATGGAAAGCCCCCCGGTTCCATTGACTGACAGCGTGGATCTCCCGGGCAAGCATCTCCTTACCGGTACCCCGCTCGCCGGTGATCAGCACAGGGGTATCCGTTCCCGCCACCATGCGCGCCGTATTGAGGACGCGCAGGAAAAGGGGCGATGCCCCAAGAAGATTCTCAGTCTCATTGTTCATTACGTACACCTTTTAACTAACCCGCCTCCAATTGGAGCAGCTCCGGGTACCACAACGTTACCAGTCCCAGGCAAATAATCACAACCCCCACAGTTACCCTGAGATAGGGAACCCTGGCAAGCCAGTACAACTTGCCCGCAAGCATTCCTGTCGCAACCACCGCCGGCATGGTGCCCACACCGAATGCGACCATGTAAGCTGCCCCACTCCAAGGCCCGGTGTGCGCCGCGGTGGATATCAGCATGGTGTAGACCAGCCCGCATGGCAACCAGCCCCAGACAAGGCCATAGGCAAGGGCGCGTGCCAGCGTGTCCACAGGCATCAGGCGCCTCCCGAACGGCTCCAGGCGATTCCACAGCGGCACACCAATGCGTTCAACCTGCGCCAGCCTCGGCAGCCAACCCGCCAAATGCAATCCGATCAACACCACGAACAACCCGGCGAACAACTGCAGCCATCGATGCCCCTGTGCCGGGCCCATCATTTCCAGTAACTTTCCGCCCACCGACCCCACCAGGGCACCCGCCACCCCGTAGCTCAGGATGCGGCCGGCGTTGTATATCGCCAGATACAGCATCAAACGGGGTGTGCTGTCGCGGGTTTCCCTAGATAGCCCATAACTCAGGGCACCCATGATGCCGCCGCACATACCCACGCAATGCAGCGTGCTGAAAAGACCGACGGTGAATGCCAGAGGTAAAGACAGATCCAAATCAACCCTCCGGGGCAACCCGTTCAGTCAGCGGCATCAACTCTTCTATTGGGTTCAGGATAGCGATATCTTGACCGACTCTCATTGATTGTTCTCAATTGACTCCTCCGGGCCTTTTCCCATACAAAGTCCCCTGGACATCCCACAAAAGAGACCAAAAAATCAAATGACCGACTCTGAAGAATCCGGTGCCGTAACAGCCGCCAGGCAACTGCTGTCCGGCCGCCTCCAGGGAACGCTGGCCACCCAATCCCGGGAGCACCCGGGATTTCCCTTCGGTTCCTTGCTTCCCTACAGCATCGGGCGGGACGGCTGGCCACTCATCCTGATCAGCCATCTTGCCAAACATACCCGAAACCTGGGAGACGCGCCTCAATGCTGCCTCACTATCTGCGAAAGCGGACAGGGAGACATACAAACCCTGATGCGCCTTACCTGCCTGGCGGTTGCGGAGCCGCTGCCGGATATCCCGAAGGCGCTGGCCGAACGTCATTTCCGCTATTTCCCGGAAGGCTTCATCTATCACAGTCAGCTCAACTTCCATTTTTACCGGCTGCTCCCGGAGCGCTTTTACTTCGTGGGGGGCTTCGGCTCCGCCCGCTGGATCAGCCGGGACAGGCTGGAAAC
>JAQYVO010000194.1 GCA_030145425.1 Chromatiales bacterium
TGGTAGCCCGATCCCGTTCCCACCTCCAGTATCTCGTCATCCGGCTGCGGATCCAGCAGATCGGTCATCAACGCAACTATATAGGGTTGGGAAATGGTCTGCCCGTGGCCGATGGGCAACGGACCGTTGTAGAAGGCCTGGAGGCGTGCATCCTCGGGAACAAAACGCTCCCGGGGTACCACTTCCATGGCCTTCATCACCGCTGGTGAAAAAGCCCCTCTACCGGTCATGGCACGGGTATAGGCCGCCTCCCGCTCGATCTCCCGCAGCATCTGTTTCCTGTCCGGCATGGCGTTTCTCATGACTGTTCGGTCTCCAGGCATGCCCGCAGTGTTTCAAGCAGCCTTGGCACCGTAGGATAATTTGTGATGTCCCCGGGTGTCACCCAGTTCGACTCCAGGTTTTCCCAATCGAGCCGGATATGCTGCGGATCATGGATATCGAACAGGAAGGGATGCACTACCCATATCCTGTCAAGCTCCGGTGCCGGTATCTCCAGCGGCTGTCCGGTGGCGGCCAGTTTGAGCTGGTCTTCCGAAAGCCCCGTTTCCTCCCGGATCTCCCGGTGCGCCTGCTGCAGCGGCACGTCATCCTCCAGGTAGCCGCTGATGGCAGACCAGCGGCCCTGATAAGTACCCACACGGTCGCTCCGCCGAACAAGCAGAACCCGGTCCTGGTGGCGTAGAAAAGCAGTGACGACGGAAACCCTTGTCACGGGGGGTTTTAAAAAAATGAGGGGGTCGGGAACAACCGTTACCAGGTGCGGAAGCGCCCGGTATCCAGGTGCAGGAAATTGGACTTTTTATAGTAACCCACGCCCCCGGCCCGCATGGCCAGGGCAGCCTTGCGCAGGTTGCCGGAGGACACGTCGGTCAGGCGGACATCGATGGCCCTGCCCTGCATGTGCAGACTCTTCCTGGCCACACCGTTGCTCTTGTTTCTGAGCTTTGCGTTGGTCCTTGGAGAACGATATCCTGAAATCACCTCGAATACGCCGCTGCTGTTTACAGACTGCTGCAGCACGTAGAGTTGATCGAGAAGATTTCGGTCTATACTGTGGCTTTCACCCGTGCGGAAATCCCGCAGGTAACTGTTTACGTTTTCCAGAGAATCGGGCAGATAATCCAGCCCATCATGGTAGACAAGGGACAGCTTTTCCCCGGTGTGGGTATGGTAGAAAGACAGATTACGTTCCCGCACACTGGCATTGGCGTTGAGCCACGGCAACGCAAGACTGACAGGGGTCAGCAGCGCTGCGTTAAGAATTTGTCTTCGTTTACGGTCCATTAGGTTTTACGGTCCATTAGGCATATACCCTGCCATTAAAATCGGCACATGTTAGCAAAATCCTTAATTTATATACAATGAATTCATTATGAAATGCCTCAGACCCGCTTTCCGCTATTTAGCTCATATTTCGTTCCTTTTAGCTGCAAGTTTTCCGATTTTCGCAGTCACTACCACTGAAATAAGGGAAACCCAGCTGTGTGACCGAATCGAACAAATCCATCAAACCAGACAGCTGATGGTTGACGGGGAGGCCGTATCCGCTACCCATTTGATCCCCGAGTTCTACGACAGGCGCGACTACACCCTGGCCTGGCTCAGGGAAAGCAGCATGGATGAACTGATGGAGACTATCGAGGCCAGCAGCCAGGAAGGCCTGATACCCGCCGACTATCATCTGGCTCCTCTGCAGACGATGCTTGAAGATCACCGCAACGGCGGGCTCACCCCCTGTGAGCGGGCGGACCTGGACATTCTGTTGACCGACGCCCTGCTGCGCATCGGCTACCACTACGCCTTCGGCAAGGTCGACCCCCGCAGACTGGATGGCGACTGGAACCTGAAACGGGATATTTCAGGAAGAGATCCTGTTGAAGTGATGCAGGCGGCGATCGATTCCGATTCCCTCGCCGCGTTTCTGCACGAGCTTGCCCCCACCAGTCCCCTTTATGACGAGATGAAAGCCGCACTGGCAGAACATCGCGCCATCGCAGCCCATGGCGGCTGGCCCCAGGTGCCGACCGGCCCAACGCTGAAACCCGGCATGCAGGATGAGAGAATCGCCTTCATCAGGCAGCGTCTGCTCATAACCGACGATCTCCTGGATGGGGCAAGTCCCGATCCAGCCTTTTTTGATGAGGAGCTCAAACAGGCCGTTATCGATTTTCAGGGACGCCACACCCTCGACGCGGACGGTATCGTGGGTAAGTCAACCGTAGCGGCCATGAACGTACCGGTGGACGACCGCATCGACCAGATCCGCGTCAACTTGGAACGGGCCCGTTGGATCTATCGGGATCTGCCCGATGAATTCATTATCGCCGATATCGCGGGTTTCCGGGCAGCCATCGTCAAAGACAGGAAGGTCACCTGGGACTCGGCGGTGCAGGTTGGCAAACCTTTCCGGAAAACCCCGGTTTTTCAGGACACCATGAAGTACATCGTCATCAACCCCACCTGGACGGTGCCGCCGACGATACTGGAAAAAGACATACTGCCCAAGATCAGGAAGGACCCGGGTTACCTGAAGAAAAAGAATATGCGGGTCATCGACAGAAACGGAAAGACCATTGATGCAACAAACATAGACTGGGCGAACACCACCCGCCGCAATTTTCCCTACATGATTCGGCAGGACCCGGGCCCCAACAACGCCCTGGGCCGCATCAAGTTCATGTTCCCGAACAAGCATGCCATTTATCTGCATGACACGCCCCACAAATCGGGCTTCAAATACACGGAAAGGGCATTCAGCTCGGGCTGCATTCGTGTTCAAAAGCCCGTCGAACTGGCGGAGATCCTGCTGAACGACCCCGAAAAATGGTCTCAGGAAGAGATCAGGAAGATCATCGAATCCAAGGTAACCACTACGGTAAAGCTGGAAAAACAGATGCCGGTCTACCTACTCTACTGGACTGTCAACAGCGATGACGGGATCTTCTATTTCAAGCCCGATGTTTATTCGAGAGATGCCGGAGTACTTGCGGCCCTGAACGGAAAGTTCGAGTTTGATGCGCCCGACAACATGCCCGACTGGTATAAGAACTGACGGCCGGCAAGCGAATATCCTACGGCTAAATAGATTGGTTCCTCCCCCGATTGAGTGGGTAAATCAACAATCTCGATAAAACACATTCAATCTGTTAGCAGAACCGTAGGGTCGAATTCATTCGACCAATGGGATTGATGGCTTTTGGCCGAATGAATTCGGCCCTACAGCGGCAATCTACCTAATTTAGCAGGGGAAGCGCCAAAAGATTATTCAAATGCATATGATGGGCTCATTCTCTCGAGGATCAGTGGCCGGTCAAGCTTTGAGAAAATCCCGCTGAACAAGCCCGTCGGTTTGCATCGGGTTATTCTTTTTCCCCCTGATCAATCAGCCCCGGTATGTGGCAAAATCCTTGCGGTGGAACATCGAGTGCGTTGTTGAACTTGCTGGACAGATTCTGGAATGCGATCAACGCGGTCAGCTCTGCAACGGCATCTTCGTCGAATTCGGTTTTCAGCTGATCCATCAACTCCACCGTCACCTCGCCTTCAGTTCGGGTGACCGTCTCGGCGTAATCCAAGGCAATCCGCTCCCGACTGCTGAAGAGATCGCTCTCACGCCAACCTGCCAGTGCAGCCACTTTTTCCTCACTCACGTCACGCTCGAGCAGCGTCTCGGAATTGATATCCACGCAGAAGGCACAATGATTAACTTGTGAAATACGCACCGTCAAAAGCGAGCGCAGGGCCGGCTCGACGGGTGAACGTTTGCGGTTGATCGCGCCGTAGAGCAAGGCGACACCCATGAATACCAGGGGCGAGCGTCCCCACAACAGACCGGGATCCAGCACCTTGCCGTAGGTTCGCTTCTGCTTCCAGAAAAAGAGACGGATATACCAGGGGTATTCAGAGAGTTTTTTCGGGGAAATATGCATTGTGTGGGGTGACGATATAGCTGGGCCTGGTTATCGCGGGTAAGATCCTCCGTTCCCTGGAACTCTTTGCCGGGGTCCCGAGTATCTATCAGGTCTGTGGGCTCGGGCTCGCCTATTTTGATACGTTTATCAGTTTGGTGGGCATAACATCTACCAGTGACAGGCACTCCCCCTCTTGCTCCGACCATTTGGTCAGGTGTCCCATGATGCAGTGGTCGGCGCTGTCCACTTTGACATGAACGATGTCATCGCAGCTGATACCCCTGAATATGATCTCCTGGTATTGCGTGGTAATCGGCCTGATGTAGTCAAAACTCCGCGAAATAGATTGATACATAACGGAACCCTGGATGTAGGCAGAGAATTGGAACACGATGTTATTGATTCTGTAGGGGAGATTGTTTTTCAACTTGAATCCCAGCCGGCAGGCATCGTCGTAGTCGAAGCGGCGAATAAGTGCCAGCTCCGCATGCACCTCCTTGGTTTCCCCCGAAGCCTTCTCAGTAGAATTAACATACTCCCAGGTCCGGTCATCTTTTAACAGGACCCGTTTTCCATCCGGCGTGGTCACCTCCACATCAGCGGCGACAGGCGTGCTCGCCAGAAGCGCAGCCAAAACGAATATCGGTACTATCGATCGTCGGTCAGTTATGCATATTGTCATGGATTTTATGTCTACCAGTAACAGAAAACAGTCAGGTAACAAAGAAAACCCAACCATATACGGCTGTAAAGATTGCCAATTCCCTGTGACTCAAAACGCCGTTTCCGCTATCCATCGAGCCCCCTCTGGATCAAATTCAGGATAACACAATCAAAACCCAGGGCGGGGTACCCTGACCCAAATCGGCATGTGATCGCTCACCGAATGTTCGAAATGCTTGCCGAGTTCCTGCCGTTCTGTCTTGGTGAGCGAATGATATGCCTTTCCCTTTATCACCCGGGCAAACAGCTCGGCAAAGTTGAATACCCCGAAATCGAATCCATCGGGTTGTGACCGGTCTATGGAATCCCGAGAGAGGTGAGAGGGTAATTTCTTTTCCTTCGCGCCGCGGAGAAATGCGATCTGATCAAATGTCTGATTCTGTCGCGCATTCGTGCGTATTTCCCGGTTTGTCAGGGGATGTTTGTCGATAAAGGGGAAATAGATCCTGCTCGCGTCGTCGTTTCCGAATACTTCCCTGTTGAGCCCTTTTATGTAGGCTTCGACCTTTTCACGATCCTTGATGGGTTTGTCAAAATCCAGGTTCAGGTCTCCCAAAAGCACGAAGTTCGGTGCAATCATTCTTTTCTCGCGCCTGAGGCGCATGGTCATCCACCTCATGAGTGCCTCGAACTCCGCCTTGCGCTCTATGGGTTTACCGTAAAGCAGGTGTGCGTTAACGGCGAGGAACTGCAGGGGCTTCGTGTTCCCCGCTGCCGGCACCTCGAATGCCGCCACATAGGGGGTGCGGGTGAAGGTGAGAAATGCCGGCAGGGTGAAGGTCGGTTTTGTTTTCCTGGATCCCGCCTGAAATTCCTGCTTTTTCTTCTGATACGCATCCCACGCCTGGGTTATTTCGTTTTCGTTTTGGTTAAAATTCTCTATGACACCGGTTCTGTCTATGGCGATATCCGATGTGACATCCATGCGTTTGACCCGGGACTTCCTGTACATGAATGCAAGGCGCTCGGCCATTCCGGATTCACCGGGCACTTCTCCGGTAATGTCGGACACCAGCAGTTCGAACTCTCCTGTACTGGAAACCCGCTCGTCCACCAGCGTCTTGAGGCGAAGCAGCCCGTCCAGATTGTCCTGAACCTCCTGAATCGCCACAAGGTCGCAGCGGGCACAGAACCTGGCCATGAATGCCAGTTCACGCTGACGATTCCTTATCGAACCGAGTTTCCGGATATTGAAAGAGGCAAACAGCATCGACTCTTCCCGGGGTCCATCCGGCATGCCGTAGCGTGCCGTATTGGCAGCGAGCTCCGCTTCGATCTGATCCCATTGGATAGAACTGAATCTGCCTGCCATCAATCCCTCCCTTCGTGATTCCAGGGTTTTGGCGGATCGCCGTTCAGTAAACTAACCCGGGTGCATATCCAGGCTCGTGTCCCGGAAACTGGTAATCGGGACTCGACATGGGATCCCGGCACTCTCTGTCGTAAAGCTGCCTGGCATTGAAGCGCTGCTGTGGCTTGCCCTTGAGATCCTGAACGTTCTGAAAAAGCCTCTGGCAGCGGTCGGATATCCCGGAGTTGTCATTGGAGATAGATTCACCCAACGACTGTGCCTCGTTCTGAAACTCCTGGGCCGCGGTATCATCATTGGCAATGGCAGGAGAAAGGCCGACGGCACAGAGCACGCACAGGGAAAACAGATTAAACATCAATCGGGGGTAAACAGCGTAGACCATGGGATCAGTCTCCTTCCAGTTCCACCTGCAACTCGGGCCAGCTTACCACACCTATTGCTTTGTCGATCATCGCCTCCCCTTCCTCGGTGTCAGAGATATCCATGAAGAAAGAACGGATCTTCATGACGCCACCCCCCCTGATTCCCTCCAGACCACCCGTGCCGGCGGTGAACTCCATGGCACCCTCGCACTCACCTATGGCGCCCTTACAATGCCATTTGGCGAATACCTTGTTGGCGCCGGATGTGTCAAATATACAGTAACCCGATGACTTCGAACGGCCTGCGGCATAGTCAACCTCCTGGGTCGACGGACAGGTGAATTCGGCGGCATCGAATGCCTCACCCTTTTCTTCGAGCACCATGATGCCGGAAAATTTCCCGACGAACAGGGTCTTTTCGGCACCGATCTGATAGGCAACACCATCTGCCTCCCAGGGCCCCATCGCCTTTATCACCTGGGGTACGTCCTGAGCCCACAGCAAGCCCGGTGTGATCAACAGGATCATTGTAAAAACAACTGCCGATGCTCTATCCCAGCTCATAATTCAACCCCCTCATAACCCCAAAATTTTTTTTAGAAACTCCAGCGGGAAACCCCAGCTCTAAACCGCCGGCTATTATGCCCCTGATTGATCCCGTGCGCATCGAAAACACCGATTTGCCCGGCTTTCCCGATGAGAAAATCTTTAGGCCCGAGTTGACCGTGATCAATAAATTCTCGGTAGCTTGACATATACTATATTAGCAGTTGCTGTAATTCTGCCTTACCTATGAGGCAGGTGTTTAGTGTGTGTTAGGAGGGAGAAGCATGAAAAAGCGCATTTCAACAATCCTGACGGGAGCAGTCATCGTAGGCACTCTCGCCATGGCAACTTCAGCAAGTGCCTGGTGGGGCAGCGGCTATGGCGGCCCATGGGGAGGTGGTCCCTGGTATGGTGGCGGCTATCCCTATGGCGGCGGATATGGCGGCTATCCCTACGGCGGGTATGGCTATGGCTATCCGGCCTATGGCGGGCTCTATCAGCCATGGGGCATCCCGACAGTTGCACGGCCAGCTGCGCCCACTTCATCTGAGAAATAGACTACAGGAAGGAGGGAAACGGCGGCCCATCGGGTCGCCGTTCTTATTTGGGTAACTCGCTGCTCAGAAGGGTACGGGTGAGGGGTACTCCCTGAACACCATCCTGGCATCCACTGGTGGCGGGGTCAGGAGTGGATCGTCCGGCGGCCAGAACTCTGAAGGCAGTCTCTCCTGTTCGTAGTCTTCCACTACCTCCTGTAGCCCCTGCTGTATGGATACCGGCGCCATCCAGGCCATTGTCACCAGTTGTTTCTGTATATCGAGGGCCTCGGCGAAATTACCCGAGGCAGCCTCGGCGTAAGCCAGTGCCTCGAGGTGTGGCGGTATGGGAAGCGACATTGCCAGCTCCCGGGCCAGCGCCAGCGCCTCCCCAGGATCCCGTACCTCCGGCGCAGCACTGCCGGCCAGTAAACGGCTATAGGCATAGCTGGCCATCTGCTGTTCGGGGTGGCTTTGTACCTCCGCGCTCAACTGCGCTGCGATTTCCGTTTCGGGCTCCCCGGCATGGAGACTGGCAATCAGGTAATAGAGGCGGGCCGGCGGGTTCTCCGATTCGCTTGCCAGTGTTGATGCGTAATGCCGGGAGGCACCGGGATAATCCCGTTCCCTTAGCAGTCGATTGGCCAGAAAATAGTGGGCACCCGCGTGTGCCGGGTCCAGTTCGAGAATACTGCGATAGCGATCGGCGGCGCCGCCACCATCCCCTGCGACGTCTTTCAGGACACCCAGCAGAAATGCAGCAAGCAGCTGGTTCGGATCCCGTGCAAGCACCTCCTCAAGCATTATCCGTGCAGCATCCCCCTGCCCCGCCAGATACTGGGCACGCGCAAGGCTGATGCGGGCGTTGAGGTTGTCGGGGTCTCTTTCCAGTCCCTCCCTGAACGAAGACACCGCCGACACGAAGTCGCCGGCCTTGACCTCCTGCATGGCACGCACGTAAAGCGGCCGTGCCCCCTTTTTCAGGGCTTCGAGTTCCATGACCAGGGGATCTTCCACCCGCGGCGCGCGCCGGCCCTGCAGGGCCAGATGCTCTCGGGCGAGTTGCGCGTTGCCCGCGGCACGATAGGCGCGGGCCAAAGGATAGTGGACCTGATCGGCCTCGGGGTCCATGGCCAGCACCCTTTCGAAACGCCCAATCGCCTGGTCGTATCGGCGCTCCAGGAGATCGATCTGCCCCAGCAGATAAAGGGCTCCTCCTTTCAGTTCCGGCACCCTTGCTGCGGCTTCGAGCACCGGGATTGCCTGCTCCAGCCGGTTCTGTTCATACCAGCACTGCCCAAGCCGCAATTGTATCGGTGCATAACCGGGATCCAGCCTTGCAGCCTCCTGAAACCGCGGGATTGCCTGATCGATCCTGCCGTCAGAGAAGGCGAGATAAGCGGCGTAGTAGGCCCAGCGAAAGTTCCCGGGATCCAGGGTGCGGGCATTGGCATAGGCGGTCTCTGCCAGGGTGTGCACATCGTAGATCTGGTAAAGATTGCCCAACTCGCCGAACCTGCCCGCCAGGGCAGACGCCTCGACATCGACAGTGGTAAGCAGCGCATTTACGCTCACCCGGGCGTCTGCCATCGCCTTGCGGACGGCCGGCTCCGCACCGGAGATATCGGCATCCGGCAGCGCCTCGATCCTGTCTTGCCAGGGGCCTGGCAGTTCGCTGAGGGAATCCGCAACGGCCAGGCCGCACCAGAGGAAGACGATCAGTAAGTGCACAAGGGGCCAGGATTGCATCCGCAGCCTCCGGAGCCTGGGGCCTAAAAAATTCTCATCAATCTTCTGATACCTCATCCACATCCACCTGGCCGGTCATGCGCCTTCGGACATGCGACCAGGAGATACCCGTGGCCATGATCGCCGCGAGCATCACCAGCACCACGTATTCGAGGGCAATGGTATTGTCCAGCGACAGTACCCCGTAGTGCACCAGGGACCAGATCAGCGCCCCAAAAAAAGCCAGGGCCAGCAAGGTACCAATCACGCCAAGGGACCGTATAGTGGCCCTGATATAGATCGCCCAACCGATCAGCAGCACGATCAACCCCAGAATGAGCAACGGATCGAATTTATTCGCGGATTCCATGAACCAGTGAAACCAGGAGTAGCCGGAGGGATTGATACTGGCAAACACCAGTACAAGGGCCAGGACAAAACGAATCAGGAAACTCTGGAAGCTGAATACTTTCTGGATCATTGGACGAATCCTGTATAACCGGATAGGCTCCGTGTTAGTTAAAGTGATTTATAGAATAATTTATTAAATTCATTATATTCAATAAGATATGCAACATATTGAATGTAATTTATACTTTTTTCTGGGCCCTCGGCCAATGCTGCGGTGGTTGCTTCCTTCGCTACCGGGAGCAGAGATTCTGCTCCACGGCAATCACCGCGGCTTCGACCCTGGAGTGCACCTCGAGTTTTCGAAGGATCGATTTCACATGCAGTTTGA
The DNA here is from genome assembly GCA_030145425.1 of Chromatiales bacterium. Lineage (GTDB taxonomy): Bacteria > Pseudomonadota > Gammaproteobacteria > Chromatiales > Chromatiaceae > JAHEHQ01. The sequence goes on from JAQYVO010000194.1 coordinate 9,861, forward strand.
CGGTACCGTCGGAGATACCCAAGTCCCGGGCAATCACTTTGTTGCTCTGGCCCGCTGCCAGGTGACAGAGGATTTCGCGCTCCCTTGGGGTCAGGCTGGTGAAGGCCCCCTTGGCCGGCGCCGCCTCCCATTCTCCCTGGACCGCCTTGGCGAGTATGCCGGTCAGTTCCTTGGCCACCACCGTCTTTCCTTCGACAATCTCATGCAAGGCGGTTATCAGTTCATCCGGTTCCATATCCTTGAGCAGATAGCCTTGCGCGCCATTCTGCAGGGAATCGATGACGTCGTTTTCCTCTTCACTGGTGGTCAGCATGGCGATGGGCATATCGAGCTTGCGGATGCGCAACTCCTTCAATACCTCAACGCCGTTCATGTCGGGCATGCGCATGTCGAGCAGAATCACATCGGGTCTGGCTTTTTCCGCCTCCTCGATGCCCTCCCGACAGTCCCCCAGGGCACCGACAACATGAATGCCCCTGCGCTCCAGGAGTTCCTGGAGACCGATTCTGAACAAGGCATGATCGTCGATTAGCAGAACCCGCATCAGCACGCCTCCGGATAAGCCGACCGGGCCCGCACCAATCCCGGAACTGTCATCAATTCGGATCTACCCGGGGTGAACATAGGACTGCTTGCCCGCCAGATAACCCTCGACCAGCTTGCCCATACGGGCCTGGTCATAAGGTTGAAGTCCGCGAAGCGCCATCGTCTTGTTGCCCCGGCCAATGGGCGAGCCGTTATCCATCAAGAGGAAATCGAGACGAACACTGCCCTTTCTGCCTTTCACTTCGAGGGTGGTGTTTTCAAGTTCCAGCTTCGGCTCCTGTACGTCCAGCTGCTGTATGTCGAACTCCATGCTTTCGTAGATCACCAGGGGACGGTCGGGATTTATCATGACGCCGTGATCCGCCATCAGGGGCACCAGGACACCGGGGAAGTTCCTGCCGGAGAACTCCACGTAACAGCGAGTCAGCGCTTCGGTCACGCGGGGTGACGTGCCGCAGTCCCCATGACGTTCAACCTCCAGATACCTCTTACCGGCGTCATCCTCGAATCTCAATTCCGACCCGGGGGTTTGGTTGCACCGAAGGGCAACCCCGCCACCCACCATACCCTTGAAGACAAAGCGCATCTGCCCACAGACTCCGTATCTGGAAAGGACAAAGGCGCACAACAGGTCACCCGGCACGCAGAAAAGCTTGGCCTTCTCGTCGTGGAGCGGGTTGAAATCATCGGCCACCTGCTTGGCGAAGCCGCTTCCCTGGCTACGGGAAAATCTAATCCCTTCCGGGTCTTCCGAGTAATATTTTTCTAACCACATGCGGGGGGTTCCGTACTGCGTTTGGACGCTGTCCATCCGCGTCTACGATCTACTTCCAAATTAGAAACTGGTGCATGATGCCACATTATGAGGGTGAAGTTCAGCAAACCCTTATAGTGCACGTCGGAATTTTGCCTACCTTTACTCAGAATATCCCAGTTGCCGCTATCCCTGAGCCGGCGCCCCACTGCCGGGACTGAAACCTTTCTCAAGACCAAATAGCCGGATCGCGTTGTCACGGGTGACAGCGGCAATGTCCTGCTCGGACTCTTTTCTCAGCGTTCCCAACTCTGCGAGGATACGTTGCAGTCTGACGGGCTCGTTTCGCCGACCCCTGATGTCGACGTCCGGCTGATCCGGAGAATCGGTTTCGATCATAATCGACTCCAGGGGTAGGATTGCAGCCAGATGCCTCAGACGCCGTGCCCTGGGGTAGGTAATGGGGCCGCCGAAGCTCATCAGAAAACCCATCCCGATCAGACGATAGGCCTGCTGTTCGCTGCCCGAGAAACTGTGCACCACACCCCGCACGTCCGGGTGGTGGCGCAGTATGTTGAGTATATCCTCCAGCGCCCGGCGTGCATGGACAATAACCGGCAACCCGTGGCGTTGTGCCAAATCCAGTTGGGCCTCGAACAGGCCACACTGGCCTTCCCTGTCCGGGTCGTCAATAAAATAGTCGAGGCCGCACTCGCCAACCGCCACGGGGTTTTCGGTCTGCAACCAGTTCTCCAACAGTGGAATATCCGAATCCTTATGCGCATCCATGAACATCGGATGAAGCCCGTAGGCGGGCCACAGGCCAGGATATTGCCTGCATACCCGTTTCACCCTGGGCCACCACTCGGACCTGATACCCGGTACGATCTGGGATTCCACCCCCGCAGAAAGCGCACGCCGGTATGACGCCTCCCGGTCAGCATCGAATCTTGCGTCGTCGAAATGGCAATGTGAGTCGATCAATTTCATGCTTGATGGCAGACCTGGTGGCTGCGCTTTATTTTAGCTCAAGCCACGCAGCTGTGAGGCGGTGGCCCGCATTTTCCGATTGCCCCTTTCGTTCAGAAAGGAAATCGGCTAGTTTGCCCAATCGTTTTCCCTCTATACATGCAGCGGGGCCATTTTGCCTGAATTGATGGATCTGGGATTCTACCTGCTGGTGGGCGGCATTGCCGGTCTGCTGGCCGGGTTGTTGGGGATCGGCGGCGGATTGGTCATAGTCCCTTCCCTGGTTTGGCTGTATCTCGGAAATGGGTTTGACCCATCGACGGTGGTACACCTGGCGGTGGGGACCTCGCTGGCAACCATCATCATCACTTCCATCTCGTCGGTTCGCGCCCATCACAAGCGGGGGGCGGTGCGGTGGCATCTGGTGGCCCGGCTGGCACCGGGAATCGTATTGGGGGCCTGGTTGGGAGCGGCTGTCGCGGATCTGCTCCAGGCCTGGTGGCTGCAGCGCGTGTTCGCCTGTTTCGTCATTCTGGTGGGGGCGCAGATGGCCCTGGGGGCTAGAACCGAGGCCCACCGGGATTTGCCGGGACTGCCCGGCATGTCCCTCGCCGGGGGCCTCATCGGTATGGTCTCCGCGATCGTGGGTATAGGCGGCGGAACCATGACGGTGCCGTTTCTTAACTGGTGCAGCGTAAACATGCGGGAGGCAGTGGCCACCTCCGCCGCCTGCGGGCTGCCCATCGCCCTGGCCGGAACCATCGGTTTCATCATTGCCGGCTGGGGGGTAGTCCTGCTGCCGGCAGGCAGCACAGGATTCGTCTACTGGCCCGCATTTCTCGGCATTGCCGTATCCAGCTATCTGTTTGCCCCGCTGGGTGCAAAGCTCGCCCATTCCCTGCCCCTGCCCGCCCTGAAGCGGGTGTTCGCGGTGTTATTGTTCGTGGTGGGGGGGAAGATGCTGTTGGGGTAAAATCGGGGTAACCTGCGAATGGTACTTACCTTAAGCCAAATAGTCCTGTTCAAACGCCTT
>JAQYVO010000224.1 GCA_030145425.1 Chromatiales bacterium
GCCCGTTCCCAGGGAAAGGTGACCACGGATTCTGTCCCGAGGTTGTTGGAAAGATTCTCCGCCACCACCCAGGTGATATTGGCTTCCAGCGTGCCGCCCCAGCGGTCGAACTCCTCCACCTTCAACCTGTTGGCGCTCTTCCTGGCCACGATCTGGGGCCGTTCCAGGTAGGCGGCAAGCCTTACCGGACCGACACCAAGCACCAGATCTTTGAGGGCCGGGCCCTCGGATACGGCTTCCCCAGGGGTCAGGAGGTAAAAACGGGAGGGTGGTGAAGTGGCACACCCTGCCAGCGTGAGCGACAGCACAATCGACAATACCGAACACAATCGGATCATTGTTTTTCCTTAGTTAGTGTCTATCCGGAAATACTCGCTTTCTCGAAACCACATCATCCCGGCAAAGGCCGGGATCCAGAGAATTCAACACCTTACTGGATTCCGGCCTTCGCCGGAATGACGGAAGATGTTGTTTCCGGACGGACACTGGTTATCAGCGTTTACCCCGGATGAGGGCATCCGGATGGCGCTCCAGGTAGTCCACCATGATCTTCAACGACCTGGCTGCCTCGGACAGGTTTTTCATGAGGGTCAGAAACTCGTGGCGCAGGGTCGACTCCTTACCTATCAGGTCATCCGCGGACTTGAAGGCGCTGTCGGCCGAGTCGAATGCCGATTGAGCGGATTTCATGGCAACCCGGAATTCGCCGATGGCCGGGTTGACATTGGACTGCAGATCACTCATCAGGATGCGCGCGTCAGCCGTCGCCAGTTTCAGGTCACCTCCCACCGAGTCGATGACAATGCGGGTCTCTCCCACGAGCTGGTTGATTTCCGTGACTGTGCTGTCGATATTCTCCACCAGGGGTTCGGCCCGTTTCTCAAAGGTACCGGTGATCGAGCGAACATTTGCCGCAGCCAGTTGCACATCGTCGAGAATCTGTTCGATCTTCGGTGAGTTGATCAGATGATCCAGCCCGGTGACGACGCGAACCGTAGAGGCGGCCAGCTCCTCGATGGGAAATTCCTCGAGTGCCGCCTTGAGCGTTTCCAGGGTCGAGGGAATACTGGGGATTTCCGAGAACTCGGGCTTCCGGCCCCTATACTTGGCCTCGGTATCCGGAAAAAACCCCAGTTCAACCCTTAGCTGGCCGGTAAGGATGCTTTGCAGATCGAGGCGTGCCCTCAAACCCTGCTCGACGAGCCGTGCCAGTGTCAGTTCCCCGACCCGCCTGCCCGGTGTCAGGATCTTATTCTCATCGATCTGAATCTCCACCGGCACGATAAAGTCCTCGGCCTCCGGATAGAGACCGACCTGGATGCTGGTTACCCTGCCGATGGTCACACCTTTCAGAACCACAGGCGCCCCAACCTGAAGACCCGCCGCACTGCCCTGAAAATAGATGCTGAAGTGATACCAGTTGCCGCCGAAACCGGCCGAACCCACATACACGACCACAGTGATCAGCACTGCCAGGGCGGTCATCACGAACACGCCGATAAGTGCCGGGTTTGCCCGTTTGCTCATAATCGCGCCAAGTCCTTCTCCTGTGCCTGACCCCGGGTAAGAAACCGGATCACCCGGGGATCCTGTGATTCTTTCAGCAATCGGCTGGGATCACCAGTGGCGATCATGGTCCGGGTATCGGTATCCAGAAAGACCGAATTGTTTCCAATGGAGAAAATACTGGCAAGTTCGTGGGTGACCACCACGATGGTCGCACCCAGGCTGTCCCGCAGTTCAATGATCAGTTCGTCCAGCAGACGGGCGCTGATCGGATCGAGTCCCGCCGAAGGCTCATCGAAAAACAGCACCTCCGGATCCAGGGCCATGGCACGGGCGAGCGCGGCCCGCTTCTGCATCCCGCCGCTGAGCTCAGCGGGATAGTAGTCTTCGAATCCGGCCAACCCCACCAGGGCCAGTTTAAAAGATACGATCTCGCCGATCTCCTTCGGACTGATGGTCGTGTACTCGGTCAACGGAAGGGCCACGTTTTCCGCCAGGGTCATGGAACTCCACAGGGCACCCCGCTGATACAGCACACCAAACCTGCGCATCAGTGCCTCGTGTTCTTCAGCGTCGGTCTGCCAGAAGTCCTGTCCGCTATACAGGATGTTGCCCTGCGCCGGGTACAGCAACCCCACCAGATGGCGCATCAAGGTACTTTTCCCACAGCCACTTCCGCCCATGATGATGAAAATATCCCCACGATTTACCGCAAAGCTCAGATCGCGCTGAATGACGTTGTCACCGTAGGCCATGGTCAGTTCCCTGACTTCGATGTGGGGCCCACTGCTCATCTACTCTCAGACTCCCAGTACATTGTTGATCAGGGTGATGATCGCATCCGCGACCACGATTGCCACGATGGACATCACCACCGCCGAGGTGGTGGCCTGCCCCACCGCCGAG
>JAQYVO010000245.1 GCA_030145425.1 Chromatiales bacterium
GTCCCTACAAGTATTTTAACACGCAGAAATCAGTTTACTCACCGCTCATGAACACAGAGTCCTCGGAAACCGAGTACGGATTAAGGTTGACCTCTGCGACGGGAGCTGCTGTGCCCGGCAGCACTTCGAACCCGATCTGGAAAGTTACCAGTGTACTGGCGATCTGGGCCAGGATATCGGCATTACCTTCGGCCTTGGCTGTGCCGTCTTCGATCGATGCCGCGAAGCTCTTCTGGCCCATCATGATTTGTTCGAGATCTGAGCGATTGATCGTGATGGACAGGTCAGGGTCATCGTGAGTAAAGCCCTCGACGTTGGTGAAGGTCGCATTCGACAGATTGATCGCGAACTTCTCTCCGTTATCCGGCGTAAGCAGGTTGATCTTGTACTCACCAAGTGCCTCGGCCTTCTTGCTGTCCATGCGAATGCCGATGAAGTCCAGAAACAGCTCTGTAGACATGGCGCTGATCATGTCGGGACCGCCTGTATCCGGTGAAGCACCCTTTGGTATTCCGGAGCGCAATTCGAATGCACCGGCCAGAAAACTGTTCCGAAGACCCGGATTTTCCTGCTGGTAGCCAATCTGCTCCCAGACGTCGGCAAGCAGGTTCTTGGCTTCCTGGTTGTCAGGTTGTGCCCAAACCAGTTTGTCGAGAATTTCCTGGGCATGTCGGTACTTGCCCTGTTCAGCCAGCTCGCGTCCCATGCTCATAATAGGTTTGGCGCCCCCCATCATCTTCACGTAAAGTGGTGCAGAATCTTCCGGACTCAGTGGTATCAAGGTCTTTGGGTTCGCATCCCAGAAACCGAGAAAACGCTGGATAACACCCCGGCTATTGTGCTCTGGCGAACCATGATATCCCCTTGCGTACCAGGCATTTTCGAGCGACTTCGGCACGCGATATACGTTGTGAATCTGGTTGATCGTCACACCCTGGTTGGCGTAGTGCAGTACCTGGTTGTTCAGGTGTGCATAGGCGTCCCGCTGGCCCGAAAGAACTTCCATGATCCGCTCTTCGCCCCAGCGCGGCCAACTGTGCGAGGCAAACATCACCTCGGTTTTATCCCCGAAAAGGAGCATGGCGCGGGCAATGTACTTCGACCAGGCCAGCGCATTACGAACCTGGGCGCCACGCAGCGTGTAGATATTGTGAATGACGTTGGAAACATTTTCAGCCATCCACAGGGCCTTCTTCTCCGGGATGTAAGTGTTCATCTCGGACGGTGCCTCGGTACCCGGCGTGTTCTGGAAGATCATCTTGATACCGTCGACCTCGATTTCCTTGAGGCCGGGCTCAACGACGAGGGTCGGCTGCAGCAGGCCGATGTTGCCTGCGGAAACATTTTGCATCAGGCCCTGGCCAGCATGGCCAAACGGGCTGGCTGGCAGCAGCACCCCGTACTGGAAGAACAGGCGACGGTTCATCGCGTTACCCGCATACACATTTTCCGAAATCGCGTGTTCCATGAAATCCCTTGGCGCAACGATTTCCACCTTGCCGGCGGCATAGCGTTCCGGATCCACGACACCGCGAACACCGCCGAAGTGATCGCCGTGGGAGTGCGAGTAAATAACTGCGGTTACGGGCAGTTCTTCGATCTCCTGGTTAATCAGTTCGAGACCGGCACGCGCCGTTTCAAGCGACGTCAGCGGATCAAACACGATCCAGCCTTCCTTGCCGCGAATGAACGTGAGATTTGCGAGATCCAGGCCGCGGACCTGGTAAATGCCATCGCTTACCTTGTACAGACCGGTGATCTGGTTCAGCGCGCCCTGGCGCTTCGTGGACGGGTGAATCGAATCGAACTCGCGATCTTCGGCCAGGAAGTTATAGCGTTCAACATCCCAGGCGATATGTCCAGCATCCGCTTTGATAATCTTGGAGTTCAGCGGTGCGATAAAGCCCTTGTGCGCCTCGTCGAAATCACGCGTGTCGTCAAACGGCATCGATTCGCGGGCGGCCTTGATCACGGCCAGCGTATGTTCCGAAGGCGGTTTGCCATTAGGGTGAAAGTGTTTATCGACGGAAGCCGCGTACGGTGTCTGCTCGCCCGCCGCTCCGCCTGCAGCCCACAATGACAATGGCACGGCAATGGCAGCAAAGAATGCTAATAACAACTTAATTTCATTAAACGTTTTCAAACTTGTAGTCTCCACAGGAAAAATAATTTTTTATACAAATATTTAGTCGGTATGCGTTTGATTAAAGTCAACGATCAATACGGTAGATATGCTATCACATAATTCGCCATCCACATGTATGGGGTGGGTGTCACAATTTATTGAAATATTGCACGAAAAGATTCGGACGATATTCAATAAACTATCGCGTCCGCGCGTCGAAGGTTAAGACAAGAATGAAACGGCTATAAAATGGTGGCATTGGGTATAAACCAGTAGATCGTTAAAGTTCAACGAACGTCTGCAAATGGCCGACAGCAGACAATTAGCATGGCTTCATGAACGTCTGGAATACGCTATTACTTCATCCATGAATTGCTTCTTTCATGGCTTCCTCACGTGTATGGAATAATTTACCGTTAGCGTGATAAATGCGGCCATTAGATCTGAAATCGTAGTACACCATGTACTTTAGATCAGCGTTAATGCAGTCGGCTGGCTTATCCCACATCAGCTCACCGGTACCGGCATATTTCTGCGCTCTTAATCGTTCGCCTGTTAGTTTCATTTTACTGCTCCTGTTGTTTGCAATAAATTGCGGTTTTAGTGACAGCAGTGACGGCACTTCCGATTTGGACGTAT
>JAQYVO010000022.1 GCA_030145425.1 Chromatiales bacterium
CCGTTGTCCTCTTTGCCGGCACGCAGGCCCGGCGGTGTCAGCTGAGGGCCTGTTAACACTATGCGGGTATCCATCGACGGAGGCCATTTTTTCACAGGACAAGGCGCACTGAGCGCAGTGTACCTGCCGTACATAAGCGAAAGTGCAACGCGGTCATGGGGAAAAATGGCCCCGTCCCTTCGGGTTGGCGCTCCAATGAGGCCATGCGGCGTTGCGCATCGCTCATTTGGACCGACCAAACTTCACTCTGCGCGCCTTGCCTGGCCTCATTGGAGAGCCAACGCTGGGTACCCGCATAGTGTTAACAGGCCCTAGGTGCGTTTTCCGGCGATTCCATGGTGTCGTCGGGAGCAGCATCAATCAGGGTACGGAGAGATCGGTAAGGCCGGTCTCGGACAGGTATATCCGGTGCAGCAGATCACGCCATTTGGCGTACTGGGTCTCGACAGATCCGGTCAGCTGGTGGGTCTCGTCATCCACTTCCACTACCATGGGGCTGGCCTCCGACTCGAAGGAGTCGCCGAGTTCCTGCATGGCATCGACGTGGATCTGTTTTTCACTGTCTTTGTCGAAACCGCTTTTGGCGACCATCAAACCGCCCAGCAGCATTGCCTGGCTGAGCGTATTGGTATTGACCCCTGAGTCCCGGTTGTTGGACATACCGAGCGCAATAGCCCCCACCATCGCACCGATACCGAGGACTTTCCGTGTCATGGCCTCCCTTTCCACCTCCCGCAGGTATTCGATCTCCTCCTGATTGAAACGGCGCCAGTTGCCGTAGGGCTCCCTCATGTTGCGGTAATAGTCATCGTAATGATCGTTAAGGGTGTCGATAAACAGGTAGTCCCTCTCACGGATGGTAAGCACACGCCGCATCATGGGGTCGTCCTCCGCAGGCAGGCGCCTGACGGACTGCCTGCCATTTTCGGATTGCAGATAATCCTCGAAAGGACGGGGTGCCAGATCAGCGGCGAAACTCAGTTCGGCAACCCTTCGAATCGAAACCAGTTCCCCGGCGGACAACTTCTGTTTTATCTTGGCCAGGTCGTTGGCAATACTGTTGTAAATATTCTGGAAGGCATCGTAGTTGCCCTGGCCGGTATCGCGATAACCCGCGGCATCCGCCACACTCTGGTAGGTTTTGTCCAGCCACTGCCGGCCAGTGATGTCCCGGGCAACGATCTGCAGTCTCAGCAGTTCTCCGTCAGACGCCAATATCTCTCCGGAAACGATCAGTTCCCCGCCCGGTGTATCCTCCGGTACGACCCGGACCGCTCCCCAGTGGCCTGTGCGCTGAAGGGTCTTCTTGAGCTGCACCGGGATGAAACGGGATTCCGCGTTGCGGATTTCCGGGCTGATGCCCACTTTCCTGTCGCGCTCCTGATCCACTTTGCCGGGATCGAACACCTCGACCCAGACATCCAGCAATTCGCGCTCCGACAGATTCTCGGTGGGGTACTGTATGGCAACCGGACCCTGCTTCTGCGGACGCTGCCCCATGGTGCCGCAGCCTCCTATCAGAAGGCTCAACGACAACAACAATAAGATGCGCAGCCTTGAACCGGTCATGATTTCTCTAGCGCCCCGAAGCCTTGTAACGGCGATACTCATCCCACAACTTCTCCTTCAGTCTCGGATCTTTCTCTTTTTCCGCGGCTTCCCGCAGCTGACGCGCGACCACGTCGTCGTCTCTGCCGTCGGGAATATCCGACCTCGGGGTTCCCGGACCTTGCTCCTGGGCCCCGCCGGCGGCGGCGCCCGGCGGCTCCCGCCCGCCGTATTCTCCTGCATCCTCAACCTTATCCCATTCTACCTCAGCGGCATCCGCCGCCGCCCTCGAATCATAGTCACCACTCTGACCCTTGTCTCGACGATCATCTCCGGCCCCTCCTTCCGAGCCACCTTGACCGGCGGTGCCGGAACGCCTTGCCTTGGCGTCGATGCTCTGCTGCTCCTTCAGAAGCATTTCGTCGAATTCGGAGAGACCTGAAGCCAGTGTCGTATCCATTGCGGCTATCTGCTCTTCGGGTGTTTTTTCAGCCCCGAGGTCGATTGCCGGGGATCCTTTCTGCCCCCCTGTGGGACAGGGCAGTTCTTGGACCTCGATCTCGGGATAACGTTGCACGACCTCCTGGCATTGCCTGGCGATACGAAGGCCAAGGGTGCCCAGATAGGCCTGGAAATCGGCAAACTCGTCGGGGTTCATTTTCCCCTGAAGGTCGAGACGGGTGAAATCCTGTTGCAGTCGGTCCCGGGCCGCCACCATGAGCAGCAGATCCTCCACCAGAGGAATCCGGTACAGCGAAACTGCACCGGCAGCAAAACATAAAATGCCGGCCAGAAGAACAGCGAGGCTAATTCGATAACTGATTATCGATGGTGACATAGTCCAACACACGAAACAGGTTGTCGTTACCCATCAATATTAGCACGGCGTATATGGCCGGGTTCAGGGTTGGGTCAGCCTTTGAGATAAGGCGCCGTCAGGTCTGAAATACGTAGGTTCCAGGTGCTTCGCAAAGTACCGGGAAGCCCGATTCCGGCGCACCCAGAGCCGGCGCTTCCACCGGCGGGCTCGATCGCTGCGCCAGCCACGCCTCCCAGGCAGGCCACCATGAGCCGTCGTGGATAGGGGTTTTCCGGAGCCAGGTATCCGGATCGATGTATGACCTGTCCCCAGACCGGGATGCCAGACGATACCAACGGTTGCGATGGCCTGGTTCGCTGACGATGCCGGCATTGTGGCCACCCGCAGAGAGCAGAAAGGTCACCTCCTGGGAATTGGCCTGCAGGTTGATCTTGTAGACGGATTTCCAGGGTGAAACATGGTCCTTCTCGGCGCCCACGGCAAATATGGGCACATGAATGTCGCTGATCGCAACGGGCCTTCCATCCACTTCGTAACGGCCGGCCGCCAGGTCGTTGTCGAGAAACAGCTTGCGAAGGTACTCCGAGTGCATGCGGTAGGGCATTCGCGTCTGGTCCTGGTTCCAGGCCATCAGGTCGTTCGGCATCTGCCGATTCCCGAGCAGATAATCCCGAACCAGCCGGGACCAGATCAGGTCATTGGATCGCAGCAGTTGAAAGGCGCCGGACATGTGACGGCTGTCGAGCACCCCCCGGTCCCACATCATGCTTTCGAGAAAACTCACCTGGGTCTCGTTGACGAACAGCATCAGCTCCCCCGCCTCGCTGAAGTCCGTCTGGGCCGCCAACAGGGTGATCGTTTTCAGACGCCGGTCCCCGTCGCGGCTCATGGCCGCCGCCGCAATGGACAGCAGGGTACCGCCGAGACAGTATCCCACACCGTGTACCGGTTGATCAGGCAGGATATTCCCTATGGCTTCAATGGCGGCCAGAATGCCTTCACGGCGGTAATACTCCATGCCGAGGTTGCGATCGTCGCTTGTCGGGTTGCGCCACGACAACATGAATACCGTGTGGCCCTTGCCGACCAGATACCTGACCAGTGAATTATGGGGCGACAGATCGAGAATGTAGTATTTCATAATCCATGCCGGCACGATCAGCAGGGGCTCGGGATGTACCCGCGCCGTCGTGGGGCTGTACTGAATCAGTTCGATGAGATGGTTGCGGAACACCACCTGTCCCGGCGTTACGGCTACCTGTTCTCCGGGCTTGAAGCGCTCGGTGCCTACCAAGCTCTGCTCCCTCGAGAGACGAAGCCAGTCTTCCCGCCAGTTGTTCCAGCCCCGCCAAAGGTTCGCGCCTCCCTCCTTCAGGATCGCTTCCATAACTTCCGGATTGGTATGAGGAAAATTCGAGGGTGAGACCAAATCAAGCAACTGGCGGGTCACGAAGGTGACGATGTCTTTCTCATTCTTCCTAAGCGCAGGCACACCAGTAGTGGCATTGGCCCACCATTGCTGGGTGAGCAGGAAGGACTGGCTCATCCAGCTGTAGGGCCAGCTCTGCCAGCCTGGCGCCCTGAATCTCTGGTCCTGGGGCAGGGGCTCCACGGCAGGCGGTGCGTGCGGGTCGGCCAGGGACTGGTTCGCATATAGCGAGAAACGCACCATCTTGCGCACAGCCTTCTCCGTCAGGCGCGCATGGGTACCCGGCGACCAGGCCAGCTTTACCCACCAGTCCAGAAACGCCAGGGGGATCACTCTGGGATCCGTGCCCCCGGTGAGGTTCGCCACATTGGCGTTGAAGAGTCGGTCCAGGGTTACAGCGACCTGGGGACTGAAATTGGAGGGCGGAAGGGCGTATCTGGGACATCCGGGTTCCCCACGCTTCCCAGGCTGGATCTCCTGCCGCGGTACCGGTGTCAGGGTACGGGATTCCCCCAAACGCGAATCAACTGCCGGCCCGAATTCAGTTTCACTGGACATGTCACCACCCCCTCCCAAGAAGAGCGATCCAACGCCATTGTCCAATGATAGCTCAGCTGCCTTGTTAACTCATTGATCTGCAACAGCTAAAAGCCAATTCAGGCGCTAGCCCTCTAGGTAGTGTCCGGTCAGAAACACGTGTTTTCCCGAAACCACGTCATCCCGGCGAATGCCGGGATCCAGAGAATTCAACACCTTACTGGATTCCGGCATTCGCCGGAATGACGGAAAATGCTGTTTCCGGATGGACACTAGCTATCCTCCAGATGACCGCGCATCTTCATAATTTCCTTGATACGCTCGGTGAGAATCAGTTCCATGGCATACATCATTTTTCCGCCCGGTATCACCAGCGTGTTGAAACCGGTCAGCGTGGCCCCCTCTATCAGACCCTTGAGATTGAGCCTGTATTCCACATCGGGTTTGGGCTCCAGAAAATGGATCATTACCAGACTCTGGTCCAGGGTCGGGATGTTTTCCACGAAAAAAGGGTTGGAAGTGTCGGTCAGGGGAATACGTTGGAAATTGATATGGGTTTGTGCAAACTGGGGCAGAATATGGTGCATGTAATCGTACATGCGCCGATAGATGGTATCCATGACGTCTTCGGGTTGATAACCCCGCTCAGCG
>JAQYVO010000066.1 GCA_030145425.1 Chromatiales bacterium
TTCGCGGTCAGCCGCTCCACGTAGAGAGCCTCCACCGAGGCGCTCTCCAGTTTTTCGAATGCCTCCTGCAGGGTCGCCTGGAGATGAATCGCCGCCGCGTCGAGCCGCTGGGCGGGAATCTGCAGCAGATCCACCTGGGCCAGGTCGTCCCCGCTCTTGGACGTATCCCCGAGATGGCGCGCCAGATCCACCGCCGGCAGCAGGGCCATGGAGCCCTCGGCGTCGCCCTTGTCCACCAGGATCCACTCGGGATTATCTGTTAACAGACTCTCCGCACGCTCCCGATCGACCACCCGATCGATGCGCACGAACGACTTATCCATGACACTGGCCACGCCGACACGCCGCAGGGTCTGCATCACCGGATTGGCTTCGTAATCCTTGCCGCTGGACTTGAGCATGCTGATAAACAGGGACTCCTTGCCGAACAACTCACTGGCTGTCAGGCAGGCCACCACGATGACCAGCATTCCCGGTGCGATGATCTGGGGAGAATAGGTGAGTTCCATCATGGCGGTCAGGGCAGCCAGGGGAGCCTGCAGGCTGGCGCCCATCATGGCGCCCATGCCCAGCAGAGCGTACACACCGACCTCCATGCCCTCCACCGGAAACAGCCGTTCGGAAAGACTGCCGAACAGGCCGCCGAGTACTGCGCCGATGACAAGCGATGGGCCAATCATGCCGCCGGGTATCCCCATGCCCACACACACCACGGTAGCGAGAATTTTGAACACCAGGATAACAGCGAGGACTCCCATGCCGATCCGGCCCATCAGCACAGCATCCACGGTGTCGTAACCGATGCCCATTACCTCGGGCACAGCCATGCCCAGCAGCCCCATGATCAGGCCTGCCAGCGCAACCCGCCACCAGAAAGCATACAACTGAACCCTGACGGTCAATGCCTCGAGAGAGTGAACGAACAGCGCGGCGACTGCCCCGGTTGTCAACCCCAGTAGAAGCAGGAGCGGTACCTCGGACCATGAACCGAGATTTACCTGGGGAACCTGGAATACCGGCACATGCCCAAACGCAAAGATGGAGACCAGGGTGGCGCTGACGGCGGCGATCATCACCGGGATGAAACTCGCCAGAGTATATTCCAGCATCACCACTTCCAGGGCGAAAATTACCCCCGCCAGCGGCGTGTTGAAGGAAGCAGCGATACCCGCGGCGGTGCCACAGGCCACCATGGTACGGATACTGTTGTTGGGAAGGGTCAGGTATTGCCCCAGCAGGCTTCCCGACGCGGCACCGAGAAAGATATGGGGCCCCTCCCGCCCCACGGAATGCCCGCTGATGAGGGCCAAAGCGGCACCCAGAAACTGCAGCACGAACTCCCGAAAGGAGATGTATCCCTGATGATAGGCCATGCGGTCCATAACCCTTGCCACACCCAGAACGTGGGATCCCCTGGAGCCCCAGCGGAAAAGTGCGGCAATGGCCAGGCCACCCAGGAGGGGCAATGCAAAGCGTGCCCAAAGCGGCAGGGCCTCGAAGTTTTCCGGCAGCGAGTCCGGCAGGAAACCCGACTGGGACTGGTCGACCAGGATGCGGAACATCACGATGACACCCCCCGCCAACAGTCCGGTCAGCAGGCCCATCAGGGACAGAAGGATCAGCGCATCGGGACTCGCCAGGTGATGGCGGATCTCCTCCAGGCGCTCACTCGACCAGATTCGTAGTTTCCGCTGCAATGGGTTTCCTTTTTTGGCGACCGGCTTCCGGGGGTCAAGTCCGGAATGGTACTGCAAAAGCCGATTCTGCGGAAAACACCCCGCCAATACTTAGAGGAGCGGGCTGACCCGGCTTTTGGCCGAATGAATTCGGCCCTACAACGGTAATCTACCCACTTGATCAGGGGAAGTGCCAAGAAAATAGCCTCTGAACCTTGAGGAGCGGGCTGACCCGGCTTTTGGCCGAATGAATTCGGCCCTACAACGGTAATCCACTCGCTTGATCAGGGGAAGTACCATTGAGAATAGCCTCTGAACCTTTAGGAGCGAGTGTAGGGTCGAATCATTCGACCAATTCAACTAGTTTAATTGATTCTAATGTTCCGCGGTGCTAGGATCTAAATACAAATCATTCGTAATTGGTGATGCTGTCATGGGTGCCGAAGCAATCAACACCCCCGCAACGCTCCTGCAATTGCAGGAGGGTACACGGGCACGCATTATCCAGATTCAGGGTGGACGCAACCTGATTCGTCGTTTGATCAGCCTGGGCCTGCGTGTCGGCTCGGAGATCAGCGTCGTGCAGCAACGGAAAAAAGGCGTCGTGGTCGCCTGCAACGGGAACCGGGTGGCACTGGGATACGGAGCGGCTGACAAACTCTTCATGCTTCCCCTGGATCAGGCATGACCGGCACCCCACTCCCCCATAGGTCCTAATCGTGCTTACCATTGCGCTGGGGGGAAATCCAAACTGCGGAAAATCCGCCCTGTTCAATGCCTTCACGGGCATTCGCCAGAAAACCGGGAACTGGCCCGGGGTCACAGTGGACCGCAAGGAAGGTCGATTCCGGCTGGGGCAACAGGATATCGCCGTGGTGGATCTGCCCGGCATCTACTCCCTCGACGCCTCCTCGCTCGACGAGCGCATAACCCGCGACTACCTGCTCTCCCGGGATGCGGGCCTTGTCATCAATGTGGTGGACGCCTCCAATCTGGAACGCAATCTCTATTTCACGGTGCAGCTTCGGGAGATGGGCGTGCCCATGGTGGTCGCGCTCAACATGATGGATGTGGCGCGCAAGCGGGGCATCGAGGTGGACGTCGAGGCTCTCAGCAGGGAACTGGGCTGCCCGGTGGTCCCCGTGGTGGCCATCACCGGCGAAGGGCTGGACCGGCTCAAGCGGGAGATCGAGGCAACCATACCCTCCCAGGCCCTGAATGAGGGGTTTCATGTCACCCACGAACACACCGTGGAGCAGGCGATCGCAGATATCATCCCCCATCTGCAGGGGATCTCCGACCGGTCGAATCTGCGCTGGCTGACCCTGAAACTGCTCGAGGACGACGAGCATGCCTTTACCCTGGCGGGCGACGGGATACGCCCCCTGGTGGAGACCTGGCGCCACACCATAGAGAAGCATGCCGGCGAAGAGGCGGACATACACATCGCCGACGGCAGATACGGTCATGCCCACGCCCTTGCTCAGCGAAGCATACGCCACCCGGGAAGGGCCGGACGCACCCTCTCGGACCGTATCGACCAGGTGATACTCAATCAGATCGGCGGCATCCCCATCTTTCTGCTGGTGCTGTACCTGATGTTCATGTTCACCATCAACATCGGCGGTGCCTTCATCGATTTCTTTGACCTCGCGGTGGGTGCGGTAACGGTGGACGGGCTGGGCGCATGGCTCACGGGTATCGGTGCACCGGATTGGGTGCGGGTGTTTCTGGCGGAAGGCATCGGCGGCGGCATCCGGGTGGTGTCGACCTTCATTCCGATCATCGCCTGTCTCTATCTGTTCCTGTCCGTGCTGGAGGACACCGGGTACATGGCCCGCGCGGCCTTCGTCATGGACCGCGCGATGCGCACCATCGGACTGCCGGGCAAGGCCTTCGTGCCCATGATCGTGGGTTTCGGCTGCAATGTCCCGGCGGTGATGGCGACCCGCACCCTGGAAAACGAGCGGGAGCGCAAACTCACCATCCTGATGAATCCCTTCATGTCCTGCGGCGCCCGCCTGCCGGTTTACGCCCTGTTCGCCGCCGCCTTCTTTCCCGCCAACGGACAGAATCTGGTGTTCCTGCTCTATCTCATCGGCATCGCCCTGGCGGTGCTCACCGGCCTGATCATGCGCCGCACCCTGCTCGCCGGGGAGAGCGCCGGCTTCATCATGGAACTGCCGCCCTATCACCTGCCCACGCTGAAGGGTGTGACGCTGAGGACCTGGGACAGGGTCAAGCTGTTCATCCGGGATGCGGGCAAGGTCATCGTGGTGATGGTGCTGGCGCTCAATGTGCTGAACTCCATCGGTACCGACGGCTCCTTCGGCAACCAGGACAGCAACGAATCCGTGTTGAGTGAAATCGGACAGGCCCTCACGCCTGTATTCTCACCCCTTGGCATCCATGAAGATAACTGGCCCGCCACCGTCGGCATCTTTACCGGCGTCCTGGCCAAAGAGGTGGTCGTGGGGACCCTGGACTCCATCTACACCCAGTTGGCGGCACAGGATGCGGGTGAGACCGCCGACGACGCGCCCTTCGATTTCTGGGCCAGTCTCGGGGAGGCCGCCGCCACCATCCCCGCCAACCTGGGGGCATTGAAGGACTCCCTGCTCGATCCGTTGAATCTGGATGTGGGCGACATCAGCTCCGTGGAGGCAGCCGCCCAGGCCCAGGCGGTGAGTACCGGGCTGTTCGGCGCCATGGCTTCCCGCTTCGACGGGCAGGCCGGCGCCTTTGCCTACCTGCTCTTCATCCTGCTCTACTTCCCCTGTGTCGCCACCATCGGCGCCATTACCCGCGAGACAGGGGCGGCCTGGGCCGCCTTCGTGGCGGTCTGGACCACAGGGGTTGCATTCACGACCTCGACGATCTTCTACCAGACTGCCCGGTTCGGCGAACACCCTTACAGCTCATCCGCCTGGATCGCGGGTCTTCTGGTTATCATTGCCGGTGTGGTATTGGTTCTTAGGAACTGGCGGCGTCACGGTGATGCCCATCATCCGGTTTCCAGCGGCGCCCGGGCATGATCCTCTCCGACATCAAACGTTACCTTTCCGAACGCGGCCAGGCCACGCTGGCGGACATGGCCCTGCATTTTCAGAGCAGCCCGGATGCGGTGCGCGGCATGCTGGAGGTCTGGACCGGAAAGGGGAAGGTGCGACGCCTCCTGGCCACCGCTTCCTGCGGCAGCAGCTGCAGCAAGTGCGACCCGGCATCTGTCGAGATCTATGAATGGATCGGTGACGGAGCGACGGAAAAGCTCCGAACGATCCAGCCACCTGGAAATTGCTGATCAATGGGGTAGGTTTGTTGTAGGGCCGAATTCATTCGGCCAACAATTATCGTTACCAATGGGCACAAGGGAGTCACCATGTCCTGCGATGCATGTAATAGATGCATGTAATATAGGTCGAATGAATTCGACCCTACAGTGCTAACTACTACTTCAGCCGGATCACCAGGCTGTTGATATTGTTCTGCTTGAGCCGGGCCCTGAGGGCGTTGACGCGGCGCTCGTCGTAGGGTCCGCTGCGCACCCGGTGGAATACGGCACCGCCGTCTATCCTCACCTTTTGAATGTCCGCCTCGATACCCACCAGCGCAAGGTTGGCCTTCAGTCTGTCCGCATCGCTGAACTTCTTGAAGGAGCCCATCTGCAGCATGTAACGCCCCGGCGGAGCTTCCGGTTTGCTGACAGTCGCTGCACTGGGGGACGAGGCAGGCGCCTCGGCCCTTGCCACTGGCTTGGGCTCGGGAACCACCACCTCCATCTCGGGCAGAATGGTATAGAAATCAAACCTGGGCCTGGGGGCATCGCTCTCTTCGGGCTCTTCCGGCTCCGCAGGAGGACTGGCCTTTTGGGCAACAGGCGCCCCCAACCGATTTCCGGCCGGATCACCCGGGGGCGATAGTTTAAGCCAGGCCAGGCCGCTGATGAACAGGCCCACCAGCAGGCCGCTGAAGAACATAACCCAACAGGAAGATTGTTTCGCTTTCTTACGGGAACTGTTGGCCCGGCTTTTGTAATCCCTCGGCATGGGTCTTTACATGCTCTCCGGCGCCGATACACCGAGAAGATTGAGTCCGTTGCGCAGTACCTGCTTTACCGCCAGGATCAGCTTCAGCCTTGCATCACGCAGCTGATCGTCCTCGACCAGGAACTGGTGTGCGTTGTAATAGGTATGAAAATCGTTGGCCAGCTCCCGGAGATAGTGGGTCAGTTGATGAGGCTCTTCGTTCAGCGCGGCCGCCTCCACCACCTCCGGATAACGTGACAAGCTTGAAAGCAGGGTCAGCTCATGGACCTCCCTGAGGCGCTCAAGGTTGGTCGTCCCATCGCTTACGGCTGCGTCCATCCCTTTCTCGACCGCCTGCCGCACCACGCTGCAGACCCGCGCGTGGGCGTACTGGACGTAGTAGACCGGATTGTCATTGGATTGGGACTTGGCCAGGTCAAGGTCAAAATCCAGATGCTGCTCACATTTGCGCATCACATAGAAAAAACGGGCGGCATCCCGGCCCACTTCCTTTCGCAGCTCCCGCAGGGTAACGAAGGAGCCGGAGCGGGTGGACATCTGCACCTTTTTACCGCCACGATAGAGGTTGGCGAACTGCACCAGCAAAACATCCAGCCGGGAAGGGTCGTCACCCAGCGCTTCTATCGCCGCCTTGACCCGGGGGACATAACCGTGGTGATCCGCACCCCAGACATCAATCACCCGGTCAAAGCCGCGTCCCAGCTTGTCCATGTGATAGGCGATATCCGATGCGAAATAGGTGGTCTGCCCGTTCTCGCGCACCACCACCCGGTCTTTCTCGTCGCCATACCGGGTGGAGCGAAACCAGAGCGCCCCCTTCTCTTCGTAGACCTGCCCCGACTCGCGCAGCCGCTCGATGATCTTGTTCACTGCACCTGAATCGGCAAGGCTGAGTTCCGAGAACCACTCCTCGTAACGGATCCCGAACAGTTCCAGATCCTCGCGAATATCATCGAGGATGGTGTTCAGGGCCAGTTCGAAAATGTAGCGATAGCGGTTTCCGCCGAGAAGCTGCCGCGCGCATGCGATCAGCGCATCGACGTGGATCTCTTTATCACCCCCTTCAGGTTCATCGGGGGGTATATCCGCGAACACCTCCGTGGCGGCGCATTTATAGGTCTCCCCGTGCTCACGATGGAGAGTGGCGGCGATATCCCATACGTAGTCGCCACGGTAACCGTTGGCGGGAAACACCAGTTCCTCGTCGCAAAGCTCCAGATAACGCAGCCAGACGCTGGCCGCGAGAATATCCATCTGGCGACCCGCATCGTTGACGTAATACTCCCGGTGCACGTCGAAACCCATCGCGACCAGAAGGTCAGCCACCACGGCACCGTAGGCCGCTCCCCGGCCGTGCCCCACATGCAGGGGACCGGTGGGGTTGGCCGAGACAAACTCCACCTGAACCCGTTTTCCCCTGCCTAATTCGCTGCGGCCGAATCCATGGCCCTGTTCGTTAATGGTGGCCACCAGCGAATGGTATGCATCGGGCGAGATGTGAAAATTGATGAATCCGGGCCCTGCGATCTCCACCTTTACCACCGATGGGGATTCGGGCAGCCGGTCCACCAGCCGCTGCGCCAGTTCCCTGGGGCTGCGACCGGCCACTTTGGCCAGCACCATGGCCACATTGCAGGCAAAGTCCCCGTGCAGGCTGTCCCGTGTCCGCTCGATGACGGGCTGCGGAACCTGATCCTCCGGGATCACGCCGTCCGCGGCCATGCTTTCCAGGGCCAGGGAAACCAATTGTCGGATTTGGTGCTTCATGTTTTGCTTGCGAAGGCAGGAATCGAAACGATGTAGCATATCAGAATTGAACTCTTCGGATCCAAAGCCTGATACCTTCCAGAAGGTATTCTCGGAATTTACAGCATCTCCTGGGGATCCACGTCTACTGACCAGCGTACCCGCCTGGACAGTTTCAATTTGCGCAACTCCGGCAACCAGCGGGCCAGCAGCGCCTGAATACCGGGGCGGCTCCCAGCCTGGACCAGCAGGTGTGCACGAAAACGGCCGGCCCGCCGTTCCATAGGCGCGGGCACAGGCCCCCAGAGCTCCACACCCGGCCCCATGACTTCCCGGGCCAGTGCGGCCCCCTCCTCCAGGAAAGCAACCGGATCCTCCATCCGGTGCGCCTCCGCCCTGATCAGCACCTGATGACTGTATGGGGGCAGACCCGCCTCCTTCCGTTCACCCAGGGACTCACGGGCAAAGGCGGAGTAGCCGTTTTTCAGTAGCGTTTGCAGCAGCGGATGGTCCGGATGGCGCGTCTGAATGACAACCCGCCCGGGTTTTTCAGCCCGCCCCGCTCTTCCGGCAACCTGGATGATCTGCTGGGCCATTCTTTCGGCCGCACGGTAGTCCGCGCCGTACAACCCCTGATCCACATCCAGGATGCCCACCAGTGTGACGCCGGGAAAATGATGCCCCTTGGACAGCATCTGGGTTCCCAGCAGTATGGAATACCTGCCTTTGCGAATATCCGAAAGCAGCTGTTCAAGACTGCCCTTGCGGCGAGTCGAGTCCCGGTCTATGCGCACGATGCCGGTTTCGGGAAAACGTTTTTGCAGCGATTCCTCGAGCCGTTCTGTGCCCTGGCCGAGGGGTTTCAGCGATCCGTGGCCGCAGTCCGGACATTGGTTGTCCAGGGGCCGCTGGGATCCGCAGTGGTGACACCAGAGCAGCCGGCTGGAGAGATGCAGCGTCATCCTTGCATCACAACGTCTGCACTGTGCGATCCAACCGCAGTCATAACAGGTAAGCTGCGGTGCGTAACCCCGGCGGTTGAGGAAGATAAGGACCTGGTTTCCCGCTGCCAGTTGCTCTTCGGTCATGCGCATCAGCGTCGGCGACACGCCAGCCTCAAGACGCACCGACCTGACATCGAGCAGATCCAGTGTGGGAACCACCGCCCCGCCCGCGCGCAGCGGCAACTCCAGGTGCCGGTATCTCGCCTCGAGGGCATTCCTGAGGCTTTCCAACGAAGGGGTGGCGGAGCCCAGAACCACGGGGCAGCCGCAGCGTTGGGCCCTGACCACTGCCAGATCCCGGGCGGAATACCGGAACCCTTCCTGCTGCTTCAGGGAAAGGTCATGTTCCTCATCCACGATTACCAGACCAAGATTCGGAAGCGGTGAAAAAACAGCGGAGCGGGTTCCCAGCACTACGCTTGCTTCTCCGCTGCGTGCGCTTTGCCAGGCAAGTTCGCGCCCTTTCTCCGAAAGGGAGGAGTGAAGCAGCGCCACAGAGGCCCCACCCAGGCGGCGCTTGAAACGTTCCATGAGCTGGGGGGTAAGACCAATCTCCGGGACCAGCACCAGCACCTGCCGCCCCCGGGCCAGCACCCGCTCGATAAGGTACAGATAGACCTCCGTCTTGCCGCTGCCCGTAACACCTTCCAACAGAAAGACGCCGAATCCCCCCAGACTGTCAGTTACCGCGGCGACAGCGCTGGCCTGGTGGTCATTCAATTCCAGAGGTGCCGACCTGGCCGACGGACCGGCACTGTTTGCCCCGCCCTCCAGCTCGCAGGTCTCCAGCCAACCCTTCTCTTCCATGGCCCGAATCACTTGCCGACATTCTCCGACACGCAGAACAACCTCCTCCCTGGACAAACCGTCGGGGGACTTTCCCAGCACACTGAGCAGTTGGGCCTGCCTGGGCGCCCGTTTCAGGGACTCCGGATCCACCCGTCGCCCCGATGATGTCAGCCGCCAGCCGGAGTGAACGATATGCGTCTGCGACAGGCATCGCCGGAGCCTTACCGGCAGGGCACCTGCGACAACTTCGCCAATGGGGTGCTGGTAGTAAACCGCCGCCCAACGCAGGAGTTCCATATCTCCCGGCTGCAGCAGCGGCTCGGGCTCGAGCAATTCGATCGCTTGTTTGAGCTTACCGGCGTCCAGTTCCGACCCCTTCCGCAAAGCCAGAACCAGGCCGCAGCGTTCGGTGCTGCCAAAGGGCACGCGCACCCGCACACCCGCGCGCAGCATCTCCGGATCACACCCGACAGGGGGAAGATAGTCGAAAAGAGAGAACAGTGGCGTCGGAACCGCCACCTGCAGAATATCAGGGCGGGACATCATCCCACTCTACTCCAATTAAACCGTATCCTTAAGAAATTCACTGACCAATCCACCCTAACCCCCTACCCTGGGAGGATAAAATCCCTTATCCACAGAACTTGTGGATAACTCTGTGGATAACTCTGTGGATCAATGAGCGCCAATTTCTTCAAAAAAGCAGGAACCTACTTATAGTGCAAAATGCCGATAAATTGACGTAAATAGAATTTACCTTTGAAAGTCATAATGTTGCCACACCTTTCGCCTGATCTGCCTGATACCCCATTCCGCATAACCTGAAGCATTATCCGTTTATCGCACAGCTTGTGAATAACCGCCTCCATAGAACGAGGATAAAAGGTCATGTCAACCCTTTTTTGGTTGCACTGGGTCACAAAATTCGATCCGGATTACAGGTTAACACCCCCTTGCAGCCCCGTCGTTGCAATATGGTATCGTCTGGGCATGGACCACTGGAAAGCGATCTCCGAGCACATCGGACTCTCCTCGGGAACCCCCTTCAACCCGGAAACCCGCTGCGGCGTCGGCGGAGGCTGCATCAACATCAGCACCCTTCTGAGCGACGGTGCCAGAACCTATTTCGTGAAGCTCAATCAGTCCTCTTTGATCGGGATGTTCGAGGCCGAATCCCAGGGACTGGAAGCTATGGCATCCACGGCCAGCATCCGGGTTCCTCAACCTCTCTGCCTGGGCACGGCCGGAGACCAGGCCTACCTGGTTATGGAGTACATCGAAATGGCCGGGGCGCCGGACCCCGCAATGGCGGGACGTCAACTTTCCGCCATGCACCGAACCCCGGCAGACCGTTTCGGCTGGCGCCGGGACAACACCATCGGATCCACCCCGCAGATCAACACGTGGAGTGATGACTGGATTGGGTTCTGGCGTGACAGACGCCTGGGATTTCAGCTCCGACTGGCAGCCGACAAGGGCCATCGCGGCAGGCTGCAGAAACGGGGGGGAAAACTGCTCGAGCTGGTCCCCGCCCTGATCGACCACAACCCTGAGCCGTCACTCATCCATGGGGATCTCTGGGGGGGCAACATCGCCGGCGACCGGGAAGGCAACCCGGTTATCTTCGACCCCGCGGTCTACTACGCGGACCGGGAAGCGGACCTCGCCATGACGGAACTCTTCGGCGGTTTCGGTGCCCGATTCTACGACGCCTACCGGGAGGCCTGGCCGCTGCATCCGGGATACGCCACCCGCAAAACGCTATATAACCTCTACCATATACTCAACCATCTGAACATTTTCGGCGGAGGTTACGGGAGACAGGCGTTGGGGATGATTGACATGTTATTGGCGGAGTTGGGGGATTGAAGGGCCAAGGGCCGAGGGCCAAGGGTCGAGGGCGGAGGTTCTAGGGTCGAGGTTCTGGGTTCTGGGTTCGAGGTTCGAGTAAACGTCTGCTTCCAGCCACCGGAGGACAGAACCACCCCAGACCCGGCCCTTGGCCCTTCTTCCCTCGGCCCTTGGCCCTTGGCCCTTCCTACATTATCTGACTCAGAAACAGCTTCGTGCGATCGTGCTGGGGATTGCTGAAGAAGGCTTCCGGCTCGTTCTCCTCGATGATCTCGCCACCGTCCATGAAGATCACCCGGTTGGCGACGGTCTTTGCAAAGCCCATCTCGTGGGTGACGCAGAGCATGGTCATGCCGCTTTCGGCCAGCTGGATCATGGTGTCGAGCACCTCCTTGATCATCTCCGGGTCGAGGGCCGAGGTGGGCTCGTCAAAGAGCATGATACTGGGATTCATACAGAGGCTGCGCGCAATGGCCACACGCTGCTGCTGACCGCCGGACAACTGCCCGGGATACTTGCGGGCCTGTTCCGGGATCTTGACCTTTTCCAGAAACTTCATGCCAATCTCTTCGGCCTCCCTGCGCGACATCTTTCGCACCCAGATCAGCGCGATAATGCAGTTCTCGAGCACGGTCAGGTGGGGAAACAGGTTGAAGTGCTGGAACACCATGCCCACTTCCCGGCGTATCTGGTCGATATGCTTGACGTCGTCGGTGAGTTCGGTGCCCTCCACGATAATCTTGCCCTGCTGATGCTCTTCCAGCCGGTTGATGCAGCGGATCATGGTCGACTTGCCGGAACCCGAAGGTCCGCAGATGACGATGCGTTCCCCTTTGGCCACGTTGAGATTGATATCTTTCAGGACATGGAATTCTCCGTACCACTTGTGCATGCCCTGGATCTGGATCATCGCTCCGGTCGAGGCAGACATCTCCGGCTTTGCAGTATCGGTTTCAGACATTACGCATCTCCAAATCTATTATTACTCGGGAGTACCCAGGCGGACCGGACCATCAGCGTGCATGCCCTGTGTGCAGTTTACGCTCAAGCGCCTGACTGTAGCGGGACATGCTAAAGCAGAATATCCAGAACGTCGCTGCGGCAAATACATACCCCTCGACGGAATATCCGAGCCAATTCGGATCGGAGAACGCACTCTGAATCGTCGCCAGCAGGTCGAACAGGCCAATGATAAGCACCAGGGTGGTGTCCTTGAACAGGGCGATGAAGGTATTGACGATTCCGGGGATGACCAGCTTGAGTGCCTGGGGCAGAACGATCAGCCCCATGGTCTTCCAATAACTCAGACCTAGCGCCTGGGCCGCCTCGTACTGTCCCTTGGGGATCGCCTGCAAACCGCCGCGAACCACTTCCGCCATGTAAGCGGACTGGAACATTACAATACCGATCATAGCCCGCAACAGCTTGTCAAAATGGGTGCCCTCGGGGAGGAACAAGGGCAGCATCACGGATGACATGAACAGCACTGTGATCAAAGGCACCCCGCGCCAGAACTCGATGAATACCACGCTTACGGCCCTGACAATCGGCATGCCGGAACGTCTTCCCAGAGCCAGGACGATACCGATGGGCAGGGCTGCCACGATACCCACACCCGCCAGGACCAGGGTCAGGCTCAGACCGCCCCAAAGACTCGTTTCCACGTGCACAAGCCCAAAGGCACCGCCGGAAAACAGATAGTAGGCAATGACCGGGTAGACGATCAGGATAAACGCGGCAAGCATACCCTTGCGGCTGAACTTTTCGATGAACAGAGGGACCATCAGTGCAATGAGAAGCCCGAATGCGAGATTTATGCGCCAGTATTCCGCTTCCGGGTAGAAGCCGTACATGAACTGGTCGAACCGGACGGCCACAAAGACCCAGCAGGCACCACCGCTGTCACAGGCCTCCCGGGAATCACCCACCCAGTCAGCATTCAGAAATGCCCACTGAAATGCCGGGACCAGGGTGATATAGATGAGATAGCCGGCGACTAAGGTCAGCACCGTATTGGGGGCTGACGAAAACAGGTTTTTACGCAGCCAGCCTATGACCCCGACACTGGAAGCGGGAGGCGGAAGATCGGGACCTGGTTGCTTCTGCACGTTCATGGGCTACCGCTCCACCAGTTGTTTCTTCTTGTTATACCAGTTCATGAACGTGGAGATGGTCAGGCTGATGGTCAGGTAAACGCCCATGGTCATGGCGATCACCTCCACCGCCTGCCCCGTCTGGTTAAGGGTCGTCCCCGCAAACACGGCAACGAGGTCCGGATAGCCCACAGCAGTGGCCAGGGACGAGTTCTTGGTCAGATTGAGAAACTGGCTGGTCAGCTGCGGGATGATGACTCGAAGCGCCTGGGGAATGATCACCAGCCGCAGGGTAACACTCGGGCGAAGGCCCACGGCATAGGCAGCCTCGGTCTGCCCATGGCTCACGGCCAGGATACCTGAGCGCACCGCCTCCGCAATGAAGGCCCCTGTGTATATGCTCAGGGCCGTCAGGAGCGCCATGAGCTCCGGAATTATAGTTACGCCGCCTTTGAAATTGAACCCCTTGAGTGCCGGTAATTCCCAGGTCAGCGGTGTTCCTGCCGCCAGAAACACCAGCAGCGGCAGCCCGAACAGTATGGCCAGAGAAACATACACCGTGTGGAACTGCTGTCCTGTCTCTTCCTGGCGCCGTCGGGCCCAGCGTGCCATGAAAAAGACCACGACCACGGCGATGGCCAATGCGATCCATACAAGGTTGAAACCTGCTTCGAATACCGGGGCAGGAAGATAGAAGCCGCGGTTATTGAGGAAAAACATGCCACCGAGATCCAGGCTCTGCCGCGGCTGCGGCAATGGCTGCAGGACGGCAAAGTACCAGAACAGGATCTGCAGCAGCAGGGGAATATTGCGGAAGATCTCGATGTAAACCGTGGCGATACGGGCGATCAGCCAGTTGCTGGAGAGCCGTGCCACGCCCATCACGAAACCGATCAGGGTCGCCAGGAAGATACCCAACCCGGATACCAGGAGGGTGTTGAGCAGGCCTACCAGGAAGGTGCGGCCGAAAGTGTATGTCTCGTCGTAGGGGATCAGCGTCTGGAGAATCCCGAACCCCGCCTCCATGGAGAGGAACCCGAAACCGGTGCTGATACCCCGCTGCTCGAGATTGTGCAGGGTGTTGGTAAACAGATAATTGGCAATGGCAACGACCCCCAGGATCAAAAGGACCTGGAAGACCGTCGAACGGAATACGGGTCGTCTCCATAGCGCCGCTTTGGCCGGTGCGGCACCTGACAGTGGATCAGCTGACATAGTTTTTGTTATTCATGCTGGGTCAGAGGAGGACCGCAGTGTGCAGCAGGCACACTGCGGTCCCGGACTCAGGTCCAAGTCAGTTAACGGATCGGCGGAGCATATTGAATACCGCCTTTGCTCCACAGGGCATTCAGACCGCGTGAGATCTTGAGCGCGCTGGCCTGACCGACGTTGCGCTCGAACATCTCTCCATAGTTGCCCACCTGTTTGATGATGCTGGCAGCCCAGGTATCGCTGAGACCCAGACCCTTGCCCTTGATACCTGACTGACCGAGGAGGCGAAGAACATTGGGATCCTTGCTGGAAGCCGCCATCTTGTCCACGTTCTTGGAGGTGACACCGTACTCCTCGGCGTTGAGCATGGCGAACAAAGACCATCTCACGATGTTGAACCATTCGTCGTCACCCTGACGAACCACAGGCCCCAGGGGTTCCTTGGAGATGATTTCCGGAAGCACCATGGCACTGCCCGGGTTCTTCAGCTTTATGCGCAGGGCATAGAGCTGGGACTGGTCCGAGGTGAGGGCATCGCAACGCCCGGCACCGAATGCTTTGACGGTCTCATCAGATGAGTCGAAAGTGATCGGCGTGTAGGACATCCCGTTAGCGCGGAAATAATCGGCCAGATTCAGCTCCGTGGTGGTACCGGCCTGGATACAGAAGGAAGCGCCGTCCAGTTCCAACGCACTTTTCACACCCAGGTTCTTGCTCACCAGGAATCCCTGGCCGTCATAGTAGTTGACGCCGGCGAAGTTCAAACCGAGAGACGAGTCCCGGGTGAGCGTCCAGGTGGTATTGCGGGAGAGCACGTCAATCTCACCGGACTGAAGCGCCGTGAAACGCTCCTTGGCCGTGAGGGGGGTGAACTTTACCTTCTGGGCATCCCCGAAAACCGCAGCGGCAACCGCTCGGCAGGTATCGACGTCCAGACCCGTCCAGTTACCCTTTTCGTCGGGGCCGGAGAATCCCGGCAGGCCTGTGGTCACGCCACACTGCACAAAACCTTTCTTTTTCACGTCGTTCAGGGTGGCGCCGGCAAAAGCGGTGGTGGAAACCGCCGCACAGAGTGCCAGGGCGGTAGTGGTCAAAACAAATTTCTTCATGGTGCGAGTTTTCCCTTTTGTCAATTGAGTTAGGATTTTTTAATGGGGTTGTACGGATGCATCCATGGCGCGGGCAGCCGGATATTACCGACTCCCGTTCGTATCCTGGTGACCTCCTCCTGCTTGAATCCTCTTGTATTCCTGTTATTCGGAACCCGACAAACGGTGCCGGGGGGATTCGATAATTGGTATTACCACACTTAACAAAGTAACTTAAACTTTAGACCGGGAGGACGGACTCTGCAAGAAAATTCTCCCGTTCAATCGCTTTTCGATAGAAATTCCTTCGCATCTGAAACCCGGCGCTCCCCGATGAAACACCGGTTCAACTCCGATTTCCGGCCTGGGATGCCTTCTCTGGTTCAGCCCGTTTTTCGGTTTCATCCCCGGTCCGGCCAAACCTGTCGATCCAGGCGCGAACCCTTGCTACCAACGTATCTGACAGGCCATTGAAAAAGTGGTCTGCTCCCTGCACTTCAATCTGTCTATAAGCGGTATTGCCTGCCCGACGGGCAGCATTCGCCCTGGCTTTCGAAGTCTTCAGCACTTCGTCGAGATCGCGGCTGCCATAGATATCGAGGATGGGTATAGTGATTTTTTCCATGGACTGCAGGACCAATTCCTGCTCAGAACGATGAATAGAGAGCCCCACGAGGACCATGGCCTTGATTTCGCCTGGGCCTTCCGTCGCCACGAATCCCACGGCCATACGCGCACCCAAACTGTGGCCCAGCAGCAGTATGTTCTCGATACCGCGGTCATTGAGATATTTCACCCCCGCTCCAATGCGTGGGAATGCCTCGGGAACCAGGGCCCGATAGGCGCCGTCCCCCGCATCCGAAGCCGCGACCGGCATCTGCAGCGACAGTGTCTCCCAACCAAATTCGGGCAATTCGGAACGCAGGGGTTGAACCACATCGACCCAATCGGGATGGGCTCCCCGGCCGTGAAGTATGATTACGCCACCCTTGGGCCTGTCTGTTTCCGCTTCGGTATGAATGGCCATGAACTCCAGTTGTCCCGCCTGGAGTCTCAGTGGTTCACCCACCAGGATGGCCTCCTCTATCTGTTCGGCAATGCGTTGCTCGCGAACGAGATCCGAAGCCTCTACCGCTCCTTGAAACAATAAACACATGGAAAGCATGGAAACTATCAAGCGCATCCGTCGAATCACCTGTTGGGTTGTGTCTAAAATGGACTCCCGGGATTATTGTGCGGGACTAAACGGGAAATCGGTTCCGGTCGGTATTTTTATGAACCGCTCAGTTGAAATCAACCTATATTTGAACCCGGCGATTTTACTTCCTCAGCAAAACCGGCAGGATGCACGGACGTAAGCATCCTTAACGCTTGAACCCGAAATAGCAATGGTACAATCGGAAGGTTATCCCCAGGAGGCTGTCCAGAAACGCCTCCGCCCCTGGGAAGCGTGCTGTAAAAGCACCCTCTCCTTTGGGGGGACGACTTTAATCCAGTCATTGTCGATAAGTATTCGAGAGCATTGGCCAACAGCATGATCAGATCGATGTTAAAGGATTCCGAAAACAACTTTCTCGGTTACCTGGGAATATTGCGCAGGGGCTTTGAAAACAATGCGCTTCCCCTGGCCATCAAGTGGTCGCTGAGCATATCCGCCTTGATCATGCTGGTTATGACGCTGCTTGGCTGGTTTTTGATCAATCAGCAGAAGGAGAGCTATCACCACCAGACCGAGCGACTGGGAAAGATGATTGCGGAACAGCTGGCAAACTCAGCCAGCGAATCCCTGGTGGCCGACGATATTTTCTCCCTCGAAGTCCTGGTCAGCCAGCAGAAAAAGAACGACCTGATCATCGGCATGCGGGTACTGAGCCTGGATGGGGTCCCGCTGGCATCCGCCGGCTCACTCCCGGATTACAGGGAAAGGCCGATGGGGTTTGGGCTCAACGACAGAGCGCTTTCCGACGAAAGGCGGCTTGCCTGGACGAGCCCCGACAGCGAGGCCATTAATTTTCTCACCCCGGTCTATTTCCAGGACACACATGTCGGTTTTGCCCAGGTTGGCATCGACAAGCGGCCTCTGCAGGAAAACCTGCTCAGCATGATCAAGTTACTCATGGCCACCACCGTCGGCCTGATGACACTGGGTACGCTGCTCGCTTTTCCCCTGGCATACAGGTTGTGCAGGCCCATTCATCGATTGGTTGAGATGGGCGAGGCCATCGGCAGGGGGGAAACCGCCGTCCTGCAGGGAAAGGGGCGCAAAGACGAAATCGGCAAGGTATTCGGTTCATTCAACCGGATGGCGACAGACCTTGACAAGAAAAAGGACGTTGAAAAAATCCTGCTCAGATATATCTCCCCCGGCGTTGCCCAGCGCGTGCTCGCCGATGCGGATAACAGGCGCCTGGGAGGAAATACTACCGACGGCAGCGTCCTGTTTTGCGATATCGTCGGCTATACCCAGCTGTCCGAGAAAATGGATCCGAAACAGGTATCGGATCTGCTGAACGACTATTTCAGATACTTTGCCCTGGCCAGCAGCAGCTGCCAGGGCACCGTTGACAAGTTTATCGGCGACTGCATCATGATCCTGTTCGGCATTCCGGAAAAAGACCCCAACCACGCGTTGCACGCGGTAACATGCGCAGTGCTTATCCAGATAGTGGCAGGGCAGATCAACCGTGACAGAACAACCCGGGGGCAGCCCACGGTACAGTTCAGAATCGGGATCAACAGTGGATTGATGCTTGCGGGCAACGTCGGTACTGAAGACAGAATGCAATACACGGTTGTGGGTGACGTGGTGAACGTCGCATCGAGGATTTGTGCGCTTTCCAGCCCGGGCGGGATCCTGCTGACGGGTGAAACCGCCGGGGAACCGGGAATAGAAGACATTGTGAAGCCGACGCGTATGGAGCCCATAAAAATTCGTGGCAGGAATAATCCGGTAACACCTTATGGTCTGGACAAGGACACCTTTTCGGATGCACCGCTGGTCACCAAAGGGCTGCAGCGCATTCTGGCCGAGGACAGGGTTGAGCGGTGAAGAAACACTGTCTGAGTGCGATCCTGCTTCTCCTACTGAACGCCTGCGGCAACCTGCCCGTCGATACACCGCCCGAGGGAATAGACCCCCCTGCCTCGAACCTTGCAATCGGTGAAGCGCATAAGCTGAAACAGAAAGGCAACTGGCATCAGGCAATCACCCTGTTGGAGCAGGCGAGTAAAAAATATCCTGAAGACCAGGTACTTCGTTCCGAGCTGAAGAGACTCGAGAAAGCATGGGAGCTTGAGGAGCGCCTGCTCGAGGACAGGATACTCGTGGCAGAAATGACCGCCACCCGGGAGAAGATCAAGATACTGGAAAAACTCTCCCAGGGCGAACCCGACAACTTCCTGTATAAAACCAGACTGTTGTTCACGCGGCAGCATGCCAATTCCAGGGCCGATTCGCTCGTCGCCTGCGGCAGGTTCCATGGTGAGGCTCACCCCCGGTTGGCTAAACTGTGCCTGGAACAGGCCATGGAGGTAAAACCTTCCGAGGAGACCGGGGAGCTTCTGAGCGGTGTCAATGACAGGATCAGGCAAAATAAACGCGCATCCGTGAGCCGCAAAGCGAACCGGGATACTCAGAAACGGAAACGCGAGGTCACGCAGCTTCTGGCGGACGCGGAAAAAGCCATTGACCGGGGTGCCTACGTGGATGCTTTATCGAAGCTTGATAAAGTCATCGAGGAGGACCCGGATAATGCGGATGCACAGCGCCTTCTTTCCGAGACCCAGACCACGCTGGGCAAACACGTGGAAACCCTGGTTCGTATAGGCGACCAGCTTTACAGGGAAGAGAAGATAGCCCCCGCCGTGGCGATCTGGGGAGCGGCCCTCGAGCTGGATCCAGACCAGCAGGAGGTCACAGAGAAGATTGACCGGGCCAGGCGGGTCCTTGAAAAGCTCGAGGCCATCCGATCCAGGGAACAAGAGGGGTGAAAACAGTCCACGCTTGGGGTAAAGTGGGTTGTTACTAATATTCTGTAATACTGGTACTGGCCCGCCTGAGTAAGCGTTTGGGTTGGTCGCCTCAGGAGAATCCTTATGTCAGATTTTCAGATTGCCCCATCCATTCTTTCGGCAGATTTCGCCAAACTGGGAGACGAGGTCGATAAGGTCCTCGCCGCAGGCGCCAATATCGTGCACTTCGACGTCATGGACAACCACTATGTGCCAAATCTGACCATCGGCCCCCTGGTGTGTGACGCCCTGCGCAAGCACGGCGTGACCGCGCCCATCGACGTGCACCTGATGGTAAAACCGGTGGACCGGATCATTCCCGACTTCGCCAAAGCCGGCGCCACCTATATCACCTTCCACCCGGAGGCGAGCGAGCATATAGACCGCTCCCTGCAGCTGGTGCGGGAACAGGGCTGCAAGTCCGGACTGGTTTTCAACCCGGGCACCCCGCTGAGTTATCTGGACTATGTGATGGACAAGATCGACATGATATTGATCATGTCGGTCAACCCTGGATTCGGGGGCCAGAGCTTTATCCCTTTGGCCTTGGATAAGCTGAGGGAATGCCGCCGACGCATCGACGACTCGGGGCTGGATATACGCCTGGAGATCGACGGCGGCGTAAAGGCTGATAACATCCGGGAAATCGCCCAGGCCGGTGCCGACACGTTTGTCGCCGGCTCGGGCATCTTCGGCAAGGGACAGAACAGCGACCCCAACCGTTACGACAGCATCATCGGACAGATGCGTGCGGAACTGGCGAAAGCCTGACAAGACAGAATAATGCAAAAACCCCAACTGATCCTCATCGATCTCGACGGGACTCTTGTCGACAGCGTTCCCGACCTGGCCTATTGCGTGGACGAAATGATGTCCGGAATCGGCCGCCCTCCCCACGGCGAGGCCAGAGTCCGGGATTGGGTCGGCAACGGCGTGGAACGGCTGGTGA
This sequence comes from Chromatiales bacterium, assembly GCA_030145425.1. GTDB lineage: Bacteria > Pseudomonadota > Gammaproteobacteria > Chromatiales > Chromatiaceae > JAHEHQ01. Next base: position 20,466 of record JAQYVO010000066.1, read on the forward strand.
GGCGGGCCCTGGTGGGGCAGTTGGAGGGTGAGCCGGACCAGGCGGAATTCGAACGGGCCTATCCGCTGTTCCTCGAACTCTACGCCAGACACAACGGTGAGCGCTCACGACTCTACCCGGGGGTGCGCGAGGGACTGGATATGCTGGCTTCCGGGAACAGCCAACTGGGCTGCGTGACCAACAAGGCAGCACAATTCACCGAGCCCCTGCTGGGTGCGCTGGGAATCCGTGATTATTTCGGGTTGGTCATCAGTGGCGATACGCTGCCGGAGAAAAAGCCCGACCCCATGCCGCTGCTGCATGCCGCGGAAAGCTTCGGCATCGAACCGGGAGAGGCCCTGATGCTTGGTGACTCGGTAAGTGATGTCAAAGCCGCCCGCGCCGCGGGATTCGGCATTGTGTGCGTAAGCTACGGTTACAATCACGGCAGGGATATCGCTGAAGCCGACCCGGATGCGGTCATCGACTCTTTCATCGAGTTGGAAGCCATGCTCTACCCCCAAGCCGAGACCGCGGAACAGCTTTAGGCATCGTCCGGAATCACCTGTGTTGAGCTTGCGAAACACGGGTTAATGCGGCCAGCCCGGCATCCCCGCCGCGGGTTTGCTCGCAACTTCTCTGAAATTCGATTATCGTCTGCTTCATGAATCCCTCCAGACCGTCAAATGCAGTGAAATCAGGCACTCGATGGCGTCGCTAGCAAGCGTACGCCAACAATTCTGTCCCTGAATACACCTGCCTGGAGAGCATCATGACTCCCGAACAATTCGACCGACTGGCCGCCGAAGGCTACAACAGAATCCCCCTCATGTGTGAGGTCCTGGCCGACCTCGACACACCGCTGGGTGTCTACCTTAAACTGGCCGACGGACCCTATTCCTACCTGTTTGAATCCGTGCAGGGCGGAGAGAAGTGGGGGCGCTACTCCATTATCGGCCTCCCTTGCCGAACCCTGCTCAAGGTGAAGGGGCACAAGGTCACGGTGGAGACAGACGGAAAGATCATCGAGGAAACCGATGTCCGGGATCCCCTGGCCTACGTCGAAGCATTTCAGCAGCGCTACCGAGTCGCCGACCATGAAAACCTCCCGCGCTTCACGGGCGGCCTGGTGGGTTACTTCGGCTACGACACCATCCGCTATATAGAACCGCGGCTGGCCGACTGCCCCAACCCGGACGCTATCGACAGTCCCGACATCATGCTGCTGGTCTCCGATCAGGTGGTGGTATTCGACAATCTGCGGGGACGGCTCTACGTCATCCTGCATGTCGACCCGACCAATGGCGGCACCTTCGAGGCCGGACACCGGCAGCTGCAAAAGCTGGTCAAGCGTATTCGTGGCCCCCTGCCCGCGCAGCCGAAACACAACCACCGCCGAATCGACGAGTCCCACTTCGTGTCCGGTTTTACCGAGGCAGGATACAAACAGGCGGTGGAAAGGATCCGCGACTACATATTCGAAGGCGACTGCATGCAGGTGGTGCTGTCCCAGCGCCTCTCGGTCCCCTACGGCGCTTCGCCGATGGATCTCTACCGGGCATTGCGTGGGCTCAACCCGTCACCCTACATGTACTTTCTCGATCTGGGCGGGTTCCAGGTGGTGGGATCATCACCGGAGATTCTCACCCGGCTGGAAGATGGAGTCGTCACGGTCCGCCCCATTGCCGGCACCCGGCGACGGGGTAAGAACGATGCGGAGGACCGGCAGCTGGAAGCCGACCTGCTGGCGGACCCCAAGGAACTGGCCGAACATCTGATGTTGATCGACCTGGGGCGCAACGACACCGGCCGGGTGGCCCGGATCGGCAGCGTCAAGCTCACCGACAAGATGATCGTGGAGCGCTATTCCCATGTAATGCATATCGTCTCGAACGTGGTCGGACAGCTGAAGGAGGACATGAACGCCATCGACGTCCTGCGCGCCACCTTTCCCGCCGGCACCGTGAGCGGTGCGCCCAAGATCCGGGCCATGGAGATCATCGACGAACTGGAGCCGGTAAAAAGGGGGGTCTACTCGGGTGCGGTGGGGTACCTCTCCTGGAACGGCAATATGGATACGGCCATCGCCATCCGCACCGCTGTGATCACCGGCGGTACCCTGCACATTCAGGCTGGTGCCGGCATCGTCGCCGACTCCCAGCCTCAATTGGAATGGGAGGAGACCATGAACAAGGCACGCGCCATTTTCCGTGCCGTAGCCATGGCAGAGGCGGGGCTGGAGTCAAACAGCTGTTAACCCAGATAACGCGACGCCTGCTCCAGGAAATCTTTCTTTCGCGGCAGATCGGAGGTTGCTATCCATCCGTTGAGCGCCACCCGCCGCTCCCCGTTCGAGGCATGGAACTCCAGCAGGTCCAGTTGATTCACGCGGCCACCGGCATTCGGATCACGCTTCACCAGCATCTCGTCCAAACAGATATTGAGATCCCGCTTTGCAAGACAGGCCTCAGGGTTGCCCAGCGTCTCGTTGATATAATCGAAGCTCCCTTCGATACTGCCTTGATCGGCTGAAAGCGCTTGCAGGCTGAGTTCGATGGTATCGATCTCTTTCTCCAGGGAGGAAAGATCCGGATTTGGGTTGTCACTCCCCGACTGCATGGTACTGAGTCCCCAATTGCCCGCCTTCATCTTTTCAAGTTTCTGTTCCAGCAACCGCTTCTGCTGCTTTAGCTGACCCGGTTTTCCCTGTGCTTTCACAATCTGCTCGAGTGCCTGTTCCACTATGAAGTCGAATGCCCGGGTTTTCAGTTCCCACCGGGTCTCCTCTTCGTTGTCCGTCGGGCCGATGAAAATATGGTTGAAAAAATTGAAGGTCACCTGCAGCACATCCCGTTTGACGATTTCGTTCTGCAGTTCCATCCCCAACACCTTCTTCTCCTGCCAGCTCATCATGAGCAGACCATATACCCTGTCGGGCTTCAGCCCCTGTTTATTCTGCAAATAGTCCTCAACTGCCGTGAAGTGGCCGAACACCTCCCGCATGCGATCGGCGGAGGCAAAAAAGGCACGCAGGCGTGCATCGCTGCTGAAAGCCCGGGGGCTGATCTCCACGGGCTCGGGCAGGGAATCGACAAAATCCACCACATGGGCCGCCGCCACTTCCACCGAAGCCCTCAGGCGCTTTTTGTAATCGCCGAAGCCGCGCAGCCGCCGGTCGGTTCCATCGACTGCCCGTTCGATGGCGGCATCGATGATGCTTTTGTCCAGCCCGCCGCCCCTTTCCTCTTCAGCAGAAAACAATGAACTTATAAATTGCAGCATGACCGGTGCCTCATTTGAGTCCTGTTATCAGACCATTAAAAGAAAACAAAAAAGGCACTCCCACCCAAGAAAGGCGGGAGTGCCCATGAGGATTTCACCGTCACCGCAGTTGCCAGGCTGCGCAATCCGGCGGTGACGGGGGACGGACGGTTTAGACCCTTTCGAAAGCCGCCGCGATACCCTGACCGCCGCCGATACACATGGTGACCAGTGCATAGCGACCGCCGGTTCTCACCAGCTCGTGGATGGCCTTGGTGGTAACGATAGAGCCGGTTGCACCGATCGGGTGGCCCAGTGAGATGCCGCTGCCGTTGGGGTTGGTCTTGTCCATGGGAAGATCCAGATCCCGGCAGACTGCCAGCGCCTGGGCGGCAAACGCCTCGTTGACCTCCAGGACGTCGAAGTCGCCGATGCTCAGACCCGTGCGGTCGAGCAGACGCTTGACAGCGGGGACCGGCCCAATACCCATGTAGGCGGGCTCACAACCCGCATGGGAGTAACCGACCAGGCGGACCAAGGGCTTGAGCCCCTTGGCTTCCGCATGTTCAGCGGTGGCTATCACCACGGCCGAGGCCGCATCATTGATGCCGGATGCATTACCGGCGGTTACTGATCCGTCTTTCTTGAAGGCGGGTCTCAGTTTCGCCAACCCTTCCAGGGTTATGTCACCACGGAAGTGCTCGTCTCTTTCGAACAGTGTGGTTCCTTTGCGGCTCTTGAGTTCAACGGGCACGATCTGGTCCTTGAAGTGGCCTGCCTCCCAGGCTGCGGTCGCACGCCGGTGGGATTCGACTGCCAGTGCATCCTGGTCTTCCCGGCTGATACCCCATTTCTCCGCGATATTTTCCGCGGTGATACCCATGTGCACCTTGTCGAAAGGATCGGTGAGCGCCCCCACCATCATGTCGATCATCTTGGAGTCCATCATGCGGGCACCAAAACGCAGGGCCGTGGACGCATAGAGTGAACGGCTCATGTTTTCGGCGCCGCCGGCCACAGCCACGTCACAATGTCCCGTCTCGATCTGCTGGGTGGCGGATATGATAGCCTGCAGGCCACTGCCGCAGAGCCGGTTCAGGGTGAAAGCCGGGGTTTCCACCGGCAACCCGCCCTTGACGGATGCAAGCCTGGACAGATACATATCCTGGG
>JAQYVO010000082.1 GCA_030145425.1 Chromatiales bacterium
ATGTCCAAGGCAAAATTCGAACGCACAAAGCCTCATGTCAATGTGGGGACCATTGGCCATGTAGATCATGGCAAGACCACGTTGACGGCGGCGATTACCAAGGTAATGGCGGAACTGCGTGGCGGTGAGTTCAAGGCCTACGCGGATATTGATAATGCGCCGGAAGAGCGGGAGCGCGGCATCACGATCGCGACGGCGCACGTGGAGTACGAGTCGGACGCCCGGCACTATGCGCACGTGGACTGTCCGGGCCATGCGGACTACATCAAGAACATGATCACGGGTGCGGCGCAGATGGACGGCGCGGTGCTGGTGGTTTCCGCGGCGGACGGCCCGATGCCACAGACGCGCGAGCACATTCTGCTGTCGCGCCAGGTGGGCGTGCCTTACATCCTGGTGTACATGAACAAGGCGGACATGGTCGATGACGAGGAGCTTCTGGAACTGGTGGAGATGGAAGTTCGCGAACTTCTGGACCAGTACGAGTTTCCGGGCGACGACACGCCGATTGTGATTGGATCTGCCCTGAAGGCGCTGGAAGGCGACAAGTCGGACATTGGCGAGCCATCGATCATCAAGCTGGTCGAGGCGATGGATTCCTATATTCCGGAGCCCGAGCGTGATATGGAAAAGCCGTTTCTGATGCCGATCGAGGACGTGTTCTCGATATCCGGCCGGGGCACGGTGGTGACAGGCCGGATAGAGCGCGGGATCGTCCACGTGGGAGACGAGATTGAGATCGTCGGTATCAAGGACACGGCGAAGACCATCTGCACGGGCGTGGAGATGTTCCGCAAGTTGCTTGACGAAGGCGTGGCGGGCGACAACGTAGGTGTGTTGCTGCGCGGAACCAAGCGAGAGGAAGTGGAGCGTGGTCAGGTGCTGGCGAAGCCGAAGAGCATCACGCCGCACACGCATTTTGAGGCAGAGGTATATGTGCTGAGCAAGGATGAGGGTGGCCGACACACGCCATTTTTCAGCAACTACCGGCCGCAGTTTTATTTTCGCACGACCGACGTGACCGGAGCTGTAGACCTGCCGGAAGGCGTTGAGATGGTGATGCCAGGCGACAACATCAAGATGGTGGTGAAGCTGATCGCGCCGATTGCGATGGAAGAGGGTTTGCGCTTTGCAATCCGCGAGGGTGGCCGTACCGTCGGCGCCGGCGTGGTTGCCAAGATCATCGAGTAGAATTTGAGACATTAATATGGCCAACCAGAGAATTCGAATTCGACTGAAGGCTTTCGATCATCGTTTGATCGATCAGTCGGCGCGAGAAATTGTTGATACTGCAAAGCGCACAGGCGCTCAGGTCCGCGGCCCTATTCCGCTGCCGACCCGGAAAGAGCGATTCACCGTGCTGGTATCACCGCATGTGAACAAGGACGCTCGCGATCAGTACGAAATTCGCACTCACAAACGTTTGATGGACATCATAGATCCGACCGACAAGACGGTGGATGCATTGATGAAACTGGATCTCGCAGCCGGAGTTGATGTTCAGATCAAACTGAACTGAGGTTAGATAGAATGGCGATTGGAATTGTTGGACGCAAAGTCGGCATGACCCGGGTCTTCACCGCAGAGGGTGACTCGGTCCCGGTGACCGTGATTGAGGTAGAGCCTAATCATGTGACCCAGGTGCGAAACGCCGAGACCGACGGCTATGCCGCTGTGCAGGTCACCACCGGACACCGCAAGATGTCACGTGTGAACAAACCCACCGCCGGGCATCTGGCGAAGGCCGGCGTAGAGCCCGGCAGGGGCATCTGGGAGTTTCGGCTCGACGGCGCTGAAGGGTCCGACATCGAGATTGGCGGCGTTATCAAGGCCGATATCTTCGAGGCCGGGCAGAAAGTGGATGTCCGGGGAAAAACCAAGGGCAAGGGTTTTCAGGGTGCTGTCAAGCGGCACAACTTCCAAATGCAGGATGCAACCCACGGCAACTCCCTTTCTCATCGTTCCGCGGGTTCCATCGGGCAGTGTCAGACGCCGGGCCGGGTATTCAAGGGCAAGAAGATGGCGGGCCATATGGGCAGCGTGCAGCGCTCGGCGCAGAATCTGGAAGTAGTGCGCGTGGATGTTGAACGCAACCTGCTGTTGATCAAAGGTGCCGTACCTGGCCACCAGGGCAGCGACGTGATTGTCACGCCTGCCGTGAAGACGGCGAGCAAGGGGTAAGAACGATGGACCTCAACATTAAGTTGGGAAATAGCGGGGAAACCCAGACCCTGCAGGTCTCGGACAAGATATTCTCTGCGGATTACAACGAGGCACTGATCCACCAGGTGGTGACTGCCTACATGTCGGGCGGGCGTGCGGGTACCAAAGCCAATAAAAGCCGCGCAGCAGTCAGCGGCGGGGGTGCCAAGCCTTTTCGCCAGAAAGGCATGGGCCGCGCCCGCGCCGGTACCATCAGAAGCCCCATCTGGCGCTCCGGCGGCGTGACCTTCGCGGCATCTCCGCGCAACTATAGCCAGAAGGTGAACCGCAAGATGTACCGGGGTGCTATCCGCTCGATACTTTCGGAGCTTTTACGGCAGGACAGGCTGGTGGCCGTGGACGAATTCAAGGTCGAGGCCCCAAAGACCAAGGAACTGTTGGCAAAGCTGAAGGCGTTCGATGTGGATGAAGTGCTCATCGTCTCCGATCAGAACGACGAAAACATCTACCTGGCAGCCCGCAATCTCCATAACGTCGATGTATGCGACGTCAACGAACTGGATCCGGTCAGCCTGCTCGATTTCGACAAGGTGCTGATTACCTCGGGTGCCGTGAAAAAGATTGAGGAGCGCCTGTCATGAACAAAGAACGTCTGATGCAGATATTGCTCAGCCCGGTGGTCTCGGAAAAGAGCACCATTGCGGCCGATGCCCATCACCAGTACGTGTTCAACGTGGCGACCGATGCCACCAAGCCGGAGATCCGCAAGGCGGTCGAAATGATGTTCGACGTCAAGGTGGCCGGGATTCAGGTGGTCAATTCCAAGGGCAAGACCAAGCAGTTTGGTCGTCTTGCCGGTCGCAGGAAAGATGCGCGTAAGGCGTATGTCAGACTCGCGGAAGGCAGTGATATAGATTTCGGAGCGGGAGCCTGACGGGCTAACCGGCGGAAAAAGGCATAGAACGGAAAACCAAGACAATGGCAATCGTTAAAACCAAACCTACTTCAGCCGGCAGGCGGTTCGTGGTCAAGGTGGTGAACCCGGACCTGTACAAGGGTGAGCCCCATGCGCCGCTGGTGGGTAAGAAGACCAAGAAGGGTGGCCGGAACAACAACGGGCGCATCACAACGAGGCATCGCGGCGGCGGGCACAAGCAACGCTATCGCATCATCGATTTCAAGCGGGACAAAGACGGGATTACGGCAGAAGTGGAGCGCCTCGAGTACGATCCCAATCGTTCAGCCAACATCGCGCTGCTCAAGTATGCCGATGGGGAGCGTCGCTACATCATCGCACCGAAAGGCCTGCGGGCGGGCGACAGGATCATGTCCGGCATCGATGCCGAGATACGCCCAGGCAATTGTCTCCCGATGCGCAACATCCCGGTGGGTGCGGTTATTCACTGTATCGAGATGAAACAGGGCAAGGGGGCGCAGATTGCGCGTTCTGCCGGCACGTCGGCCCAGTTGATCGCCCGAGAGGGGGATCATGCCACCCTGCGTTTACGCTCCGGGGAGATGCGCAAGGTGCGCAACGAATGCCGGGCGGTCATAGGTGAAGTCGGAAACGCGGAGAACAATCTGCGTAAGCTGGGAAAGGCGGGCGCGACCCGTTGGCGCGGTGTCAGACCGACGGTGCGGGGTGTGGTCATGAATCCCGTCGATCATCCCCATGGTGGCGGCGAGGGCCGTTCCTCCGGAGGTCGTCATCCCTGTACTCCCTGGGGTGTACCGACCAAAGGCTATAAGACACGGTCGAACAAGCGCACCGACAAGATGATCGTGCGCCGTCGCAATCGAAAATAAATGGATCTGAGGTAACTTAAAGTGCCACGTTCAATCAAAAAAGGGCCGTACGTCGATCACCATCTCATTAAGAAGGTGGACGAGGCGGTGGCAAGCAACAGCAAGCGTCCGATCAAAACCTGGTCACGGCGTTCCATGGTACTGCCTGAGATGGTCGGTCTGACCATCGCCGTATACAACGGGCGCCAGCACGTACCGGTGCTCGTCACGGAGAACATGGTGGGACACAAAATGGGCGAGTTTGCGTTGACCCGTACTTACAGGGGTCACGCGGCGGACAGAAAGTCGGTTCGATAATCGGGGTTTAACCATGGAGTCAATGGCAAAATTACGCTACGCGCACCTCGCAGCCCAGAAAGGGCGCCTGGTCGCGGATCAGATTCGGGGGCTGCCCGTGGAGCAGGCTCTGAATATCCTCAGTTTCAGCAAGAAAAAGGGTGCCGAACTCATGAAGAAGGTACTCGATTCCGCCATTGCCAATGCGGAGAATAATGAGGGTGCGGATATCGACGAGCTGAAAGTCTCGGCGGTAATGGTGGACGAGGGTCCGACCATGAAAAGGATACGGGCCCGGGCCAAGGGCCGCGCATCCCGGATTTTAAAGCGTACCAGCCACATTACCGTGGCGGTATCGGACAAATAAGGCAAGAGAGGCCGTTATGGGTCAGAAAGTACATCCAACCGGCATACGGCTGGGCATCGTCAAGCAGTGGACGTCCAAATGGTATTCGGATACCAAGAATTTTGCCGACCTGCTCAATACCGATCTCGAAATACGTGGTTATCTGCGCAAGCGCCTGTCACAGGCGTCCGTCAGCCGGATACAGATCGACCGGCCGGCCAAGAACGCTCACATCACCATCCACACCGCGCGGCCGGGTATCGTCATCGGCAAGAAGGGTGAGGATATCGATTTACTGCGCCGGGAAGTGTCCAGGCGTATGGGTATTCCTGTTCATATCAGCGTGGAAGAGATCAGAAAGCCGGAGCTGGATGCCCAACTGGTAGCCGAGGGTATAACCCAGCAGCTGGAGCGGCGTGTCATGTTTCGCCGTGCCATGAAGCGGTCGGTTCAGACGTCCATGCGCCTCGGGGCCGAGGGTATCAAGATCAATATTGCCGGTCGCCTGAACGGTGCGGAGATCGCCCGGAGCGAGTGGTATCGGGAAGGCCGAGTGCCCCTGCACACGCTTCGTGCGGACATCGACTACGGATTTGCGGAAGCCAGAACCACCTACGGAATCATCGGGGTCAAGGTCTGGATCTTCAAGGGCGAGGTTTTCGGTGAAGGAGAGCAGCCGGAGGCCGGTGGCCGTACTTCTGCAAAGAGGAACTAAGCGATGTTGCAGCCGAACCGGACAAAATACCGAAAAATGCAGAAAGGCCGTAACCGCGGCCTGGCCCGCAAGGGTGGGAAAGTCAGCTTCGGGGAGTATGGTTTGCAGGCCACGGAACGGGGCCGGCTTACTTCCCGACAGATTGAATCGGCGCGCCGGACCATCACGCGGCATGTGAAGCGCGGCGGAAAACTCTGGATTCGCGTGTTTCCCGACAAGCCGATCACAAAGAAACCCCTGGAAGTCCGCCAGGGCAAGGGCAAGGGCGCCGTTGAGTACTGGGTGGCATTGATCCAGCCGGGCCGCATGCTGTACGAGATAGAAGGCATTTCCGAAGAAGTGGCACGCGAGGCGTTCAAGCTCGCTGCCGCCAAGCTGCCTTTCAAGACCAACTTTACGAGACGGACCGTATTGTGATGAACGCATCAGAACTCAGGGGTAAAAAACCCGCCGAACTCGAAGAGACGCTTCTGGAACTGCGCAAGGAGCAGTTCAACCTGCGTATGCAGCGGGGCACCGGTCAGCTGGCGCGGCCATCGGAGATGAACCGGGTGCGTAAGGACATCGCCAGGGTCAAGACCGTAATCAACGAGATGAAAGCAGGTGAAACATCATGAGCGAGCAGACTACGAGCAGCCGCACGCTCCAGGGACGCGTGATCAGCGATAAGATGGACAAGACGGTGACAGTCCTGGTGGAACGCCAGGTAAAGCATCCGATCTATGGCAAGTACATCCGCCGGTCCTCCAAGGTGCATGCCCACGACGAGGCCAATGAGGGCGCCACGGGGGATCTGGTGGTACTGGAGCAGTGTCGGCCCATGTCCAAGACCAAGAACTGGCGTCTGGTGAGAGTTCTCGAAAAATCCACTTGATGATGTCGCCCTTGCAACGAACGGTTTAAAGACCATTTAGAATTACCAGATTGGAACAGACCAATGATCCAGATGCAGACAGTGCTGAACGTCGCCGACAACAGCGGTGCAAAGCGCATCCAGTGTATTAAGGTGCTGGGTGGCTCCCACCGTCGTTACGCCGGTATCGGTGACGTCATTAAAGTAAGCGTGAAAGACGCCATACCCCGCGGTAAGGTGAAGAAGGGCGATGTCTATCACGCGGTAATCGTTCGAACCAGAAAAGGTGTACGTCGGTCGGATGGATCGGTAATCCGTTTTGACGGCAATGCGGCGGTTCTGCTGAACAATCAATTGCAGCCCATCGGTACCCGCATATTCGGACCGGTTACCCGGGAACTGCGCAGCGAGCGGTTTATGAAGATAATCTCGCTGGCGCCCGAAGTGTTATAGGGGATCAATCATGTCCATGCGAAAGATCAGAAAAGGTGACGAGGTGGTTGTCCTTGCCGGGAAGGACAAGGGCAAGCAGGGCACCGTACTAAGTGTAATCGACGATGAAAAAATCCTCGTCGAGAACGTCAATATAGTAAAGAAGCACACCAAGGCAAATCCCAACAAGGGTGAGCCGGGCGGCATCCTCGACAAGGAAATGCCGCTGCACATCTCCAACGTCTCTATATACAACCCGACAACCAGTTCAGCGGACCGGGTGGGTTTCAGGACCCTGGAGGATGGGCGGAAAGTGCGATACTTCAAATCCAACGGCGAGATCGTGGACGTCTGAGGCGGATAGCAAAGATGGCAAGACTACAGCAACTCTATCACGACGAAATTGCAGGCAAGCTGAAAGAGCAGCTCGGCTTCAAGAGCGCGATGGAAGTCCCCAAGATCACCAAGATCACCGTCAACATGGGTGTTGGCGAGGCGGTGGGTGATAAGAAAATCATGGATTTCGCCCTCGATGACCTGACCAAGATCACCGGCCAGAAACCGATCGTGAAAAATGCGCGAAAATCCATCGCCGCTTTCAAGATCCGCGACGGCTGGCCCGTGGGCTGCAAGGTGACGCTGCGAAGGGAGCGGATGTACGAATTTCTTGATCGCCTGATCAATGTCGCCATACCCCGTATCCGGGATTTTCGCGGTCTCAATGCCAAGTCCTTCGACGGACAGGGCAATTACAGCCTGGGCGTGAAGGAACAGATCATTTTCCCGGAAGTGGATTACGACAAGATCGATACCCTGCGTGGTATGGACATTACGATAACCACCACCGCCAAGAACGATGAACAAGGACGCGCCCTTTTGGAGGCGTTCCGGTTTCCATTCAAGAACTGAGAAAAGTTGCCATGGCAAAAAAGAGCATGATCGCCCGGGAACGCAAGCGGGCCAGAACCATCGCCAGGTATGCCACACGGCGTGCCGAGGTAAAGGCGGTTATCAACAGCCCCAAGAGTACAACCGAAGAGGTCGACGAGGCTGTCCTGAAGCTGCAGAAGATGCCGCGGAATGCGAGCAAGTCCCGCCAGCGGCGTCGCTGCAGGATAACCGGAAGACCCCACGGCGTGTATCGGAAGTTCGGCCTGTGCAGGAACAAGCTGCGCGAGGCTGCGATGCGCGGCGATATACCCGGGCTTGTAAAGGCCAGCTGGTAGTGTATAATTTGCGGCCCTCTCGGCGGGCCGTTTCTTAATCGGCGATTCGCCGATTCTGTAAAGTCGTCTGGGTATCGCGTCAGGGTTCTGGCGGACTGACCCGAGGATACGAAAAATGAGTATGTCTGATCCGATATCGGATATGCTGACCCGCGTTCGCAATGGTCAGCAGGCCGGAAAGATCTCGGTGTCCATGCCGTCATCCAAGCGGAAAGTTGCCGTGGCCAGCCTCCTACAGGAGGAAGGTTACATCTCCGGGTTCTCGACCCAGGAAAACGGCAAAAAAACCCTTCTCCAGGTCGATCTCAAATATTTCCAGGGAAAGCCCGTCATAGAGATGGTTCAGAGAGTGAGCCGTCCCGGACTGCGTATCTACAAGGGCAGCAAAGAGCTTCCCAAGGTACAGGGGGGGTTGGGCGTAGCCATTATTTCCACTTCCAAGGGGCTGATGACCGATCGTGCCGCCCGTGCCGCGGGTCATGGTGGCGAAGTGATGGCCTACGTGGCCTGATCGGAGGATTGATATATGTCTCGCATAGCTAAAAGTCCCATCGAAGTCCCCAAAGGTGTGGAGGTCAAGGTCACCGGCAGAGATCTCTCGGTGAAGGGAACCAAAGGCAACCTGCAGTGCACACTGCATGATTTTGTCGATATGACCCAGCAGGACAACATCCTGACGATAAAGCCGAAAAAGGACCGCCAGGATCACTGGGCCATGGCCGGCACCTTCCGTGCCCTGATCAACAACATGGTGACTGGCGTTACCCAGGGTTTTGAGAAAAAGCTGCAGCTGATCGGTGTGGGCTATCGCGCCCAGGTCAAGGGCAAGTCTCTGGGCATGTCCCTCGGTTTTTCTCACCCGGTGGATTACCCGATACCGGAAGGCATCCAGATAACGACGCCGACCCAGACCGAGATCATCGTATCCGGTTGTGACAAGCAGCGTGTCGGGCAAACGGCGGCGGAGATCCGCGCCTTCCGGCCGCCCGAGCCCTACAAGGGCAAAGGCGTACGCTACACAGATGAATACGTGGTCCGTAAAGAGGCCAAGAAGAAATAACCAGGGCATCAAGATGCACAAGAAAACCGCACGTTTGCGTCGGGCCCGCAAGACCCGCGCCAGAATTCAGCAACGGGACGTTCACCGGTTGACCGTCTTCCGTACGCCTCGGCACATGTATGCCCAGGTGATTGCCCCGGACTCCAGCGTGGTGGCAAGCGCCTCCACCCTGGACAAAGACGTCAAGTCCGCACTGGACGGCGCACCCGGGAACAGCGCTGCCGCTGCCACGGTGGGCAAGATGATTGCCGAGCGCGCCAAGGGCGCCGGGGTCGAGCAGGTTGCATTCGATCGCTCGGGTTTCAAGTATCACGGCAGGGTGAAGGCGTTGGCCGACGCCGCCCGCGAAAACGGTCTTCAGTTCTGAGAGGCAGGCTATGTCAAAATTCAATGCATCGCCGGAAGGCGACGACCTGATAGAAAAACTCATCAGTGTCAATCGTGTCGCCAAGGTAGTGAAAGGTGGACGCATCTTCGGTTTCACCGCACTGACTGTGGTCGGTGACGGAAACGGACGTGTGGGTTTCGGTACCGGCAAGGCCCGCGAAGTGCCGATAGCCATCCAGAAGGCCATGGATGCCGCGAAGCGCAATATGCGCGAAGCCAAGCTGAAAGGCTCCACGCTTTATTATCCCCTGATCGGTCGCCATGGCGCTGCCAAGGTGTACATGCAGCCGGCATCCGACGGCACCGGCATCATTGCCGGCGGTGCGATGCGCGCGGTGTGCGAGGCCATCGGTGTTCACAACGTCCTTGCCAAATGTATCGGCACCAACAATCCGATCAATGTCGTCCGGGCCAGCATCAATGCGCTGACCGAGATGACTGACCCGGAGTCGGTGGCGGCGAAGCGCGGTAAGACGGTAGAAGAGATCCTGGGGTAAGTCATGGCGGACAAGAAGATGATGAAAGTGACCCTGATTCGCAGTATGAACGGGCGTCTCAAAAAGCATCAGGCATGTGCCAGGGGTTTGGGCCTGCGGCGCATGCATCAAACGGTTTCCGTAGAAGACACACCGGCAACCCGCGGCATGGCGGCCAAGGTCTCCTACATGGTTAGAGTCGAGGATGCCTGACATGCGATTGAACAGCATAAAGCCCGCCAAGGGCTCCAAGTCCACAGCCAAACGCGTGGGTCGTGGTATCGGCAGCGGATCCGGAAAGACCTGCGGTCGCGGCAGCAAGGGTCAGAAATCCCGTTCCGGGGGGTTCCACAAGGTGGGATTCGAGGGCGGGCAGATGCCCCTGCAGCGACGTCTCCCGAAAGTGGGCTTCAGATCCCGCAAGTCGAAGGAGACCGCCGAGGTGCGCCTCGGAGAACTGGCCGGCATTGAATCAGAGGTTATAGACCTCAAGGCACTTCAGGATGCCGATGTCATTCCTCACTCCGTCAAACGGGCAAAGGTCATACTTTCCGGCAAGATTGAGAAGGCGGTGACGATCAAGGGCCTGGGCGCCACCCCGGGTGCGCGCAAGGCAATCGAGGCCGCGGGCGGAAAGATAGAGGAATAAATGGCCAGGCAAGGGAACACAGCCGGCGGACTCGCCGGTATGGGCAGGTTCACCGAACTGCGGCAACGGTTGCTGTTCGTCGTGGGCGCGCTGCTGGTATTCCGCATCGGGACCTTTATACCCGTGCCCGGGGTGAACCCGGCTGCGCTGGCGGTGCTGTTCGACCAGCAGCAGGGGACCATCCTGGACATGTTCAACATGTTCTCCGGCGGTGCGCTGAAGCGGGCCAGCCTGTTTGCGCTGGGTATCATGCCCTATATCTCGGCCTCCATTATCATGCAGCTGATGAGCGCGGTGATCCCCAAGCTGGAGCAGCTCAAGAAAGAGGGTGAGCAGGGTCGCCGCAAGATCACCCAGTACACCCGTTACGGAACGGTGGGGCTCGCCACTTTCCAGGCCGTCGGTATCTCCGTCGCATTGCAGAGCCAGCAGGCGGGCGGCATGCCGGTGGTTATTCAGACAGGGCCGGGCTTCATTTTCACCGCCGCGGTTTCCCTGGTGACCGGTACCATGTTCCTGATGTGGCTGGGTGAGCAGATCACTGAGCGGGGCCTGGGCAACGGTATCTCGCTGATCATTTTCGCCGGCATCGTGGCCGGGCTGCCCTCCGCCATCGGCGGTACGTTGGAACTGGTGCGCACCGGTGAACTCAACACCCTGACGGTGCTGACCCTGTTCGTTCTGGCAGCGGCAGTGACCGGGTTCGTTGTGTTCGTGGAACGCGGACAAAGACGCATCACCGTCAACTACGCGAAGCGGCAGCAGGGCCGCAAGATGTTCGCGGCTCAAAGCTCACATCTACCGCTCAAGCTCAACATGGCAGGCGTTATTCCCCCGATCTTTGCCTCCAGCATCATTCTTTTTCCGTCGACCATCGGCCAATGGCTGGGCACCCAGGAGAACATGCGCTGGCTTCAGGATATCGTGGCCAAGATCTCCCCGGGGGAGCCGATCTATGTGCTCCTTTATGCAGCGGCGATTATCTTTTTCTGCTTTTTCTACACGGCGCTGGTGTTCAACTCGAAGGAGACGGCGGACAATCTTAAGCGCTCCGGTGCCTTCATCCCCGGTTATCGCCCGGGTGAGCAGACGGCCCGCTACATCGACAAGGTGATGTCGCGGCTGACCTTCTGGGGCGCCCTCTACATCACCTCTGTGTGCCTGCTTCCGGAATTTTTGATCGTGGGCTGGAACGTCCCCTTCTACTTCGGCGGCACGTCACTGCTGATTATCGTGGTGGTGGTCATGGATTTCATGGCCCAGGTGCAGGCCCACATGATGTCCCACCAGTACGAGGGACTGATGAAAAAGGCTAATTTGAAAGGCGGCGGATCAGGGCTGCTGCGCTGATCGCCGGCGCTTTAAAAGTATCTGGAGAATGAGATGAAGGTAAAGGCATCAGTTAAAAAGGTCTGCCGCAACTGCAAGATTGTTAAACGCAAAGGCGTGGTGCGCGTGATCTGTAAAGAACCGCGCCATAAGCAACGTCAGGGCTAGACCCTCACCACTTGATTTATAGGCTGGTTCAAGATATTGTTACGCGTTTTCCGCGCGTGACGTGGAAGAGATTCGATTTGTTTCAGGAGCAACCCGATGGCCCGAATTGCAGGCGTCAATATTCCGGATCGTAAGCACGCGGTTATTGCGCTCACCTCCATCTATGGAGTAGGCCGGAAGCGCGCCGCAGACATTTGTGATGCTGCGGGCGTTGGCCGCGAGAGCCAGATAAAGGATCTTACCGAGGAAGAGGTCGACAAGCTGCGTGCAGCGGTGACGCAGTTCACCATCGAGGGCGATCTGCGCCGCGAGATATCAATGAATATCAAGCGACTGATGGACCTCGGATGCAATCGCGGTATCCGGCATCGCCGGGGGCTCCCACTGCGTGGTCAAAGGACCCGCACCAATGCGCGCACCCGAAAGGGGCCGCGTCGCCCGATTAAGAGATAACCCGGCTGCCGGCCATATGCCGGCAACCCGTAGCCTATATATAGTTCCCAGGATTCAACCAGATGGCAAAACCAACCACACATGCGAAGAAAAAGGTCAGGAAGACCGTATCAGATGGTATTGCGCACATACATGCATCTTTCAACAACACCATCATCACCATTTCGGACCGTCAGGGGAATGTGCTCTCTTGGGCGACCTCAGGTGGTTCCGGATTTCGCGGATCGCGAAAGAGCACACCGTTCGCCGCTCAGGTAGCGGCAGGGCGTGCTGCGGAGAAAGCCAAGGAGTATGGCTTGATGAATCTGGACGTAAACGTCAAGGGCCCCGGTCCGGGACGGGAATCTGCAGTGCGGGCATTGAACGGTGCGGGTTTCAAGATCACCAGCATTTCTGATGTGACGCCCATCCCGCACAACGGCTGCCGTCCGCCCAAGAAGCGTCGCGTCTGACGCCGGAGTAATCGAACATGGCAAGATATATTGGTCCCAAGTGCAAGCTCAGCCGGCGTGAAGGAACGGATCTGTTCCTCAAAAGCCGCGTGCGCTCTCTGGAATCCAAGTGCAACATGGAAAAGCAGCCGGGTCAGACCACGGACCGCCGGCGTCGCCTTTCCGACTACGGCCTGCAGCTGCGCGAGAAGCAGAAGATGCGCCGCATGTACGGGGTCATGGAAAAGCAGTTTCGCAATTATTATAAGTCTGCCGCAAGGCTCAAGGGTGCGACGGGTGACAACCTGTTTCAGTTGCTTGAGAAGCGCCTGGACAATGTGGTCTACCGGATGGGTCTGGGCAGCACCCGCGCGGAATCGCGTCAGCTGATCAGCCACAAAGCAATCCTGGTCAACGGGAAGGTGGTCAACGTGGCCTCGTACCAGGTCAGTGCTGACGATGAGATCGAGGTCAGGGAAAAGGCCAAGAAGCAGGCCCGTATCCAGAGTTCACTGACACTTTCCGAGCAGTATGGGGTGGTGGATTGGATCGAGATGGATTCGAAAGCCATGAAGGGGACCTTCAAACGGGTGCCCGATCGTTCCGAACTGCCAGCCGAGATCAACGAGCAGTTGGTCGTAGAGCTGTACTCAAAGTAAAGGGATAGGGTTAGAAATGCCTGAAATGGTTACTGATTTTCTGAAGCCGCGCCTGGTCAACGTCCAGCCGATCACGGAACGCCACGCCAAGGTCTCCCTGGAGCCGATGGAGCGTGGGTTCGGTCATACGCTGGGCAATGCACTGAGACGCATATTGCTCTCCTCCATGCCGGGCTCTGCTGTGATAGAGGTCGAGATCGAAGGGGTGCTCCACGAGTACACCTCAATCGAAGGCGTCCAGGAGGACGTCCTGGAGATCCTGCTCAACCTCAAGGATCTGGCGGTCGTCATGCACACCCGAGACGAAGCGGTGTTGACGCTCAACAAAAAGGGCGCAGGCCCGGTTCTGGGCAGTGACATCACCCTGGATCACGATGTCGAGATCGCCAATCCGGATCACGTCATCGCAAATCTGACCAAGAACGGCGAGATAAAAATGAGCCTGAAGGTTGCGCGCGGGCGGGGTTACGAGCCTTCGTCTCAGCGCGAGTCCGCCGGTGAGGACCGTCCGATCGGTCACCTGCAGCTGGATGCCTCTTTCTCGCCGGTTCGCCGTGTGGCCTATGCCGTGGAAGCGGCGCGTGTGGAACAGCGCACCGATCTGGATCGCCTGGTCATAGATATAGAGACCAACGGAACCATCGATCCGGAAGAGGCGATTCGTCGTGCCGCCACCATACTTCAGGATCAGCTTTCCTCGTTCGTGAAGCTGGACGACACGACCGGCGCCCAACCTGCGGAAGAGGAAGTGGGGGCCAGTGTGGACCCGATCCTGTTGCGCCCGGTGGACGATCTTGAGCTGACGGTGCGTTCGGCAAACTGCCTGAAGGCAGAGAACATATTCATGATCGGGGACCTGATCCAGCGTACCGAGGTCGAACTGCTCAAGACCCCGAACCTGGGCAAGAAGTCCCTGACCGAAATAAAGGATGTCCTGGCAACCCGCGGTCTTTCCCTGGGTATGCGCCTGGAAAACTGGCCGCCGGAAGGCCTGGACGACATGGCGGGCTGATAGCCTCCGGCCATGAAGGTTTTAACGAATTTCTGAGGAAGACGAGCAATGCGTCACCGAAAATCAGGACGGCAGCTCAATCGTGACAGCGCGCATCGCAAGGCGATGTTTCGCAACATGACCTGCTCGCTGGTTCACCACGAACTGATCAAGACCACCCTGCCGAAGGCCAAGGAATTGCGCCGTGTGGCGGAGCCTATTATCACCATGAGCAAGAGCGACAGCGTCGCCCGCCGCCGTATGATTTACGACCGGCTGCGTGACCGGGCGGCCGTCGGCAAGCTGTTCACCGAACTGGGACCGCGCTATCAGGACCGCCCCGGTGGTTACCTGCGCATTCTCAAGTGTGGTTTTCGCCCGGGCGACAAGGCACCTATGGCCTATGTGGAACTGGTGGACCGCCCGGAGACCGAAGAAGAGGAAGTGGTGGAAGCCGAATAGGCTCCGCAAACCGAAAGTCACCGATAAAGCCGGGCCTTGCCCGGCTTTTTGCGCTATAGGGAGAAGGCGGGGATGAAGGGGTAATATAACCGGTTCTTTCCCCTGTAGGGCCGAATTCATTCGGCCAACAACCGGTTGATTCAATTCAGGCATCGGTCGAATGAATTCGACCCTACATTATTCCTCAGGGAGAAGGCGTTCATGGGACAGCACTGATGAACGATCGCGAATCGCGTCCCTCGCTTATCGCACTTTTCACCGACTTCGGACCCCGGGGTATCTACACGGGTCAGATGGAGGCGGTAATTGTCGCCTCCGGTACTGGGGTGCCCGTCATCGAACTCTGCTCTGATGCGCCGGTATTCAACCCCAGGGCATCGGCCTATCTGCTGGCGGGCCTGGCCGGAGAGATGCCGGATAACACGCTGTTTGTCTGTGTCGTCGATCCGGGGGTCGGCGGTGACCGGCGGGCCCTGTCGGTACGCACCGGCCGGCATGGGTTCGTCGGCCCCGACAACGGTCTGCTGTCCCAGGTGGTGCGCCATTCAAACACCTGCAGCATCCAGACGATCGACTGGGTCCCAACCCCCCTCTCCGACACCTTCCATGGCCGCGACCTGTTTTCCCCCGTGGCGGCACGATTGTCACGCGGGGAGCAAATTCCCGGTACTGCACTGGAATCCGCTGATATGGTCGGTGCCGGCTGGCCCACGGACCTCAACGAGATCATCTATGCTGACCACTACGGCAATCTGTTGACCGGCCTTCGCGTATCACGGATCGACCGGGACACCCTGCTGGAGGTTAAAGGACAAACCCTCAGCTACCGGCGAACCTTCTGTGAAGCACAACCGGGAGAGGCCTTCTGGCATACAGATTCGATCGGGTTGGTGGAGATTTCAGTTAATGGTGGCAGGGCGGAGGAGGTGCTGGATTTGAAGCCCGGGGAGGGGGTTGTCATAAAGGGCCAAGGGCCAAAGATAGGGCCAAGGGCCAAGGGCCGAGGGCCGAGGTAAGAAAGGAAAAGATTAGTTGGCACTGCGAACCTCTTACCTCGGCCTCATACCCTAGGGCCAAGGGATGTTGGCCGAATGAATTCAGCCCTACAACTGTGGGTTGAATTCATTCAAATGTCCCCACCCTGTAGGGTCGAATTCATTCGACCAATTGAGCAGCACGTAGGATGTGGTGAGGCACGAACCGCATCAGACGAAGAATCGGCGAACGATGCGGTTCGCAAGCTCACCACATCCTACATCCTATGGCCTGGGGGGTGGGATTCTCCTCCTCGGCCCTCGGCCCTCGGCCCTTGGCCCTTCTTATTCGACCACCAACTCCAACGGCAACATCTCCTTATACATAATCACCAACGGTTTCTTTCTGGAAAATGTGACGATCCGGGTGCGGGGCGGGTAGCAGAAGTGGCTGCACAGAAACATGTGCAGTTCCTCGCTGTTCATAATGAAAGACCTGATCTGACGTGCGTAGTACCGTTCCGCCTCGTCAACCAGCAGGTAGTGAAGCCTGTTGATTTTGACGGAGTCCTCGGAGAGAACCACCACGGGTGCCTTGTCCCGCTGTCCGAGCAGTTCCCGGGCAATGCGTTTGCGAAGTTCTGAGGAGATTGCCAGACCTATACGGTCCTCGGCGAACAACCAGTTGATGTTCCAGTCGTCGTGGTAGATGGCCTGATGCTCTCCGAAGGCCATGCACCAGCCCTGATAGTAGGCGCTATAACGTCGGACGATCTTTTTATCGTTTGTGATTTCCGTCGGGCAGTTGGTTGAGCTGACCCTGGTCATCGCCTATCGTCGGACTGTCTTCCGTTGCCTGGGCTTTTTCATTGTGTCAGTACCCCGCAGGACCCGCAACAGGTACTGTCCCGTGTAGGACGCCGGGTTTTCCGCAACCTGTTCGGGCGTTCCAGTGGCGATGATCTCCCCGCCCCGGTCCCCGCCTTCCGGTCCCAGGTCGACGATCCAGTCGGCGGTCTTGATCACGTCAAGATTGTGCTCGATCACCACCACCGTGTTGCCATGATCCCTGAGTCGGTGCAGCACCTCCAGGAGATGCTTGATGTCGTGGAAATGCAGGCCGGTGGTGGGCTCGTCCAGGATATAGAGGGTGTTGCCGGTATCCCGCTTGGAGAGTTCCCGGGAGAGTTTCACCCGTTGGGCCTCGCCGCCGGACAGGGTGGTGGCATTCTGTCCCAGCTTGACATAGCTCAGCCCCACGTCCATCAGGGTCTGGAGTTTGCGCTTGATCGCGGGGATGGCGTCGAAGAAGGTCAGGGCGTCTTCCACGGTGAGGTCGAGAACCTGGTCGATGCTCTTGGTCTTATAGCTGATCTCCAGGGTCTCCCGGTTGTAGCGCTTACCCTTGCAGACGTCGCACTGGACGTAGATGTCCGGGAGAAAGTGCATCTCCACCTTGATGACACCGTCGCCGCGGCAGGCCTCGCATCGGCCGCCCTTGACGTTGAAGCTGAAACGGCCCGGCGTATAGCCGCGGGAGCGGGCCTCGTGGGTGCCCGCGAACAGCTCCCGGATCGGCGTGAACAGGCCCGTATAGGTGGCGGGATTCGAGCGGGGAGTGCGGCCGATGGGGCTCTGGTCGATGTCCACCACCTTGTCGAAGTGTTCCAGCCCCTCGATCTGGTCGTGAGGCGCCGCATCCCGGTTGGCCCCGTTGAGTTCGGTGGCCGCCACCGGGTAGAGGGTGTCGTTGATCAGCGTGGATTTTCCCGAGCCCGATACCCCGGTGATACAGGTAAAAAGACCCACCGGAATCTCCAGGTTCACCTGCTTGAGGTTGTTGCCCGTGGCGCCGAGAATGCTCAGCTGTTTTTCCGGGCCCGGCACCCGGTGCCGCTCAGGCACCTCTATTGTCTGTTTACCGCTGAGGTACTGACCGGTGAGGGAGGACTTTATCTTTTCGATGTCTTCGGCGGTCCCCTGGGCCACGATCTTGCCACCATGGACCCCGGCACCGGGCCCGATGTCGACCACGTGGTCGGCGCTGCGGATCGCCTCTTCGTCGTGTTCCACCACGATTACCGTGTTGCCCAGGTCACGCAGGTAGGTAAGGGTGTGGATCAACCGTTCATTGTCCCGCTGGTGCAGGCCGATGGAGGGTTCGTCCAGGATGTACATCACCCCCACCAGGCCGGCGCCGATCTGGCTGGCGAGGCGGATGCGCTGGCCCTCGCCCCCGGACAGGGTCTCGGCGCTGCGGTCCAGGGTGAGATAGTCGAGTCCCACGTTGACCAGGAACTCCAGCCGCTGGGAGATCTCCTTGACCACCTTTGTTGCGATCTTCCCCTCCTTGCCCGGCAGGTTCAGGGCACCGAAAAAAGCCAGTGCGTGGCCGATGGGCAGGGTGGTTATCGACGGCAGGTTGTGGTCGTCCACGAACACGTGGCGGGCCGCCTCGTTGAGGCGGGTGCCGCTGCATTCGGGACAGGGATGGGTGGAGATGTAGCGCGCCAGCTCTTCGCGCGCCGCGTTGGACTCGGTCTCCTTATAGCGGCGCTCCATGTTGCGGATGATGCCCTCGAACGTATGGGTCCGGGTGTTGCGTCCGCCGCGCTCGTTGAAGTAGCTGAACCGGATCTGCTCCCGGCCGCTGCCGTAGAGTATGACCTTGTGGATCTTCTTCGGCAGTTCCTCCCACAGGGTCTCGACATCGAAACCGTAATGCTTCCCCAGGGAGCGGATCAGCTGGAAGTAATAGGCGTTTCGCCGGTCCCAGCCCCGGACCGCGCCCGCGGCCAGGCTCAGGTGGGGGTGGGCGACCACCCGCTCCGGGTCGAAGAACTGCTCCACCCCCAGGCCGTCGCAGGTCGGACAGGCACCCACCGGGTTATTGAATGAAAACAGCCGGGGTTCCAGTTCCTGCAGGCTGTAGCCGCACAGGGGGCAGGCGAAGTTGGCGGAAAAGACCAGCTCCTCCTGCTGCTCACCCTCCATCCGGGCGATGCGCGCGAGTCCCCCGGAAAGTGTCAGGGCGGTCTCGAAGGACTCCGCCAGGCGCAGGGCCAGGTCTTCCCGCACCTTGAAGCGGTCGATCACCACCTCGATGGTGTGCTTCTTGTGCAGTTCGAGCACCGGCAGTTCATCCAGTTCCAGGACCTCGCCGTCGATGCGGGCACGGATAAAACCCTGGGACTTGAGTTCGGTGAGCAGCTTGTGGTGTTCGCCTTTGCGTTCGGACACCACGGGCGCCAGCATCATCAGCCGGCTGCCCTCGGGCATTTGCAGCACCTGGTCGACCATCTGGCTGACGGTCTGGGCCTCCAGCTGCTGGCCGTGTTCGGGGCAACGCGGCTTTCCCGCCCTGGCGAACAGCAGACGCAGGTAATCGTAGATCTCGGTGATGGTGCCGACCGTGGATCGCGGATTGTGGGAGGTGGTTTTCTGCTCGATGGAGATGGCCGGGGAGAGCCCCTCGATGTGATCCACATCGGGCTTTTCCATTATGGAGAGAAACTGGCGGGCATAGGCCGACAGGGACTCAACGTAGCGGCGCTGTCCTTCGGCGTAGATGGTGTCGAACGCAAGAGACGATTTTCCGGAACCGGAAAGCCCGGTGACCACGATCAGTTTGTCCCGGGGCAGGTCTATGTCGATATTCTGGAGATTGTGGGTGCGTGCGCCCCGGATTTGAATGGTGTCCATCTGCGTACCAGTCGTAAAGCGAACCTGCTACTATACGCGGTCTTCCGTAATCGGACCAAGCGACCGTGAACAAGAATGCTGTAGATGCCCGGGGCATGTCTTCCCTGGAAAGCCGGGCGGCCTTCTCCCTGGCGGGGATATTCTCCCTGCGCATGCTGGGATTATTTCTCATTCTGCCCGTCTTTGCCCTGTATGCGGAGGAACTTCAAGGTTATACGCCGGTCCTGGTGGGTCTTGCCATCGGCGCCTACGGCCTGACCCAGGCCCTGCTGCAGATCCCGTTCGGCATGCTGTCCGACCGCATCGGCCGCAAGCCGGTGATCATCGGCGGGCTTTTGATTTTCGCCGTCGGCAGTGTGGTCGCAGCCATGGCCGACAGCATCTGGG
Organism: Chromatiales bacterium; assembly: GCA_030145425.1. GTDB lineage: Bacteria > Pseudomonadota > Gammaproteobacteria > Chromatiales > Chromatiaceae > JAHEHQ01. The sequence goes on from JAQYVO010000082.1 coordinate 19,946, forward strand.
GGGTTATCCTGGGCCGCGCGCTCCAGGGCAGCGGCGCCATTGCCGCCGCCGTGATGGCGATGGCAGCGGACCTCACCCAGGAGCACAACCGCATGAAGGCCATGGCGGTGATCGGCATGAGCATCGGCATCGCCTTTGCCCTTGCCCTGGTGCTGGGTCCCGTGCTCAATAATTTCATCGGGGTGTCCGGGATCTTCTGGCTGACCGGCGCGCTGGCCCTGTCGGGCGTCGCCATTACCCTGTTCGTGGTACCCAACCCGGAGGATTCCCATTTTCATCGCGACACCCAGCCGGAGCCGGGGCAGTTCGGGCGGGTGTTGTCCAACCCCGATCTGCTGCGCCTGGATCTGGGCATCATGATCCTGCACATGGGCATGACTGCCCTGTTCCTGGCCCTGCCCCTGGTGCTCAGGGACTCCATCGGCATGGACAGTGCCAGCCACTGGATGATCTATCTGCCGGTATTGGTTTTGTCGGTGCTGCTGCTGGTGCCGTTCGTGGTCATCGCGGAGAACCGGCGCAGGATGAAGCAGGTGTTTCTCTTCTCCATCGGCGCCCTGGCGGTGGCCCAGCTGGGTTTCTTCTCGTTTTACCAGTCGTTTTGGGGGCTGGTAATCTCGCTGCTGATCTATTTCACCGCCTTCAACGTGCTGGAGGCGACGTTGCCCTCCCTGGTGGCCAAGATGGCCCCGGCGGATGCCAAGGGGACGGCCATGGGTGTCTATTCCACCTCCCAGTTTTCCGGTGCCTTTATCGGCGGGCTGGCCGGGGGCTGGATGCACAACCAGTTCGGGTTGCAGGGGGTGTTTCTGTTCGGGGCGGGGGCGATGATCGTCTGGCTGCTGGCCGCGCTGCGGATGGCCGAACCCAACTATCTCAAAAGCCACCTGCTCAAGGTGGGCGCCCTGGACGCGGATCGTGCCCGCGAGCTGCAGGAAACGCTTCTGGGCATCGAGGGGGTTGGGGACGCGGTGCTGGTTGCGGGGGATGATGTCGCCTATCTGAAGATCGACACGAAGCGCATCGACATGTCCGTTCTGGATGAATTTTCCGTCAGTCACAGGTAAAATTACGGGTTTGTGGATTTCAAACCGATGTCAGGGAAGATGCGGCATGGAACCGCTAAGGAGGAGAGATGGCCAGAGGTGTAAACAAGGTGATTCTTATCGGCAATCTGGGG
>JAQYVO010000143.1 GCA_030145425.1 Chromatiales bacterium
GCGATACAATAAACCATATTCATTACATGCCACCGGGTGCACGGGAACCAGGAGCAGGGCGGTTTTAAGATGATCCTCGGCTTGCTCCAGTTTGCCGATGTGCTGATAAGCAATCGCCATGTTTATATAGGGTGCCGTAACGCCCGGTGACTGCTCGATGACCTTTTCCAGAAGATCGATGGCCTGGCCATATTTCTGATCCTTCAGTACGGCGACGGCGCGCTTGAAGTCACTGCGAGACGCCTCATCCATTTGGGGAACTTCCATGATCATGAATCCTTCCCGGCCATCCTCGAGTCGCTCCACCAGGGCCGGCTTGACCTTTCCACCTGTTGCACACCCGGCAAGAACCGACAGCACCATTAACAGGACCACGCATCCGACATAAGTTCGTGTTTTTAACCACCGCAACATTCTTATATGCATGCCCTGCATTGTTCATCTCCTCGTCGATCCGTTCTTGTTAGGGGCGGCCCCCATGTGGCCGCCATGGGCAGGCTCCTGTGCCTGCCCTACCTTTGGGTTTGTTTGCGTGCACCGGTCGGTTGTGCGGTCTTCACTGGTTCTTCGATCTTTGCAGGCGCCCCGGGTTCGGACTCCGGCGGCGCCGGCGGTGCCGGGCTGTCGATTTCGAAATTGTAGGTTTCCAGCGAACTGACGATGCCGCTGCTTTCTTCCGGCTTGTCATAGCGAGCGGGTACGAATTCGGCCAATTTCTGCAGGCTCTTATCGATCCACAAATTGTAGACACCCATGGAAATAAGCTTGAGATTGCTTTCGTGGACATCTATGGCCTTCTCCTCGAACGGATAGGCCTGCTCTTCGATGGCCAGTTCGTACTGTTCCAGTTCAAGGGGACTCAATCCCTTCGGACGCTCCGAGGTCATCAGGGCTTTGCTGAAGTGAGCGAAAATCTCGGCCATATAGAATGTCGCCGCGGCAGTGAACTCGCCGAGTTCATAATCTATGAGCTGGCTGAATTTCTGAGTAGCCGTCTTCATCAGCTTGCGCTTCTTGCGCAGATTAACTTTAAAGGGCTTTACCAGGCTGACGGCAACGAACGAGTCATAACTCGACTCTGCCAGCACCAAGAAAGCTTGCGCGGCAAGATAGCGGGTCCGTGGCGTTCGGGCGCTCCCCGCTGAAGCGTCGATTGCGACGATTTCCTTGAGTTCGTTCAGATAGGATTGCCGATCGTTTTGCGCCTTCAGGATTTTGGCGATTTTATTGTGTGTCTCCAGGTTGAGCTCCAAGGGTTGCGGGAAATAACCCACATAACGCCGATAAACCTCGAGTGCACGGACGTTCTTACCATCTTTTTCATGCAATTCCGCTGCTACCAGGAGGGCATCCCGTCTAATCTCGTCGTCCTTGGACTCCTTTTCGATGCGTTCATATTCATTGGCCGCCAGGGAGAGCTGATCGTTTTCCTTGTAGACATAAGCGATCTTTTTGGTCACTTCGTGCTGCAACGCATGCCCGGGGAAGCTGTTGCGAAATCCCACCAGTACCGTGGCGGCCATCTTCCAATCCTTGAGCTGGATCAGGGCTGCGGCAGCGTCGTATTCGGCGGTCGGCCTGATTTTTGAGGTCGGCGCAATGCGACCCAACCGTAGGAAGTGGTCAGCCGCAACCCGATAATCCAGTACGGCATTGGCCTGTTCCCCCTGCTTGTAAATCGATGCCGCGAGAGTGTCGAGCAGATCGTCGCGCGTCTTGTCTTTTGCGGGCATCAATGCCAAAACATTCAGATAAGCGGTTTCGGCTTCGCTGTAGCGCATGAGCTCGTATGAAGAATGGCCGATGACCAACCAGGCCGCTCGGACCACATCGGCGTCGGTGTCGGGGAATACCTCGAGGAGTTTGTTCGCGGCGGCCAGCGCCTGTTCATATTCCTTCATACCATAGAGATCATCCACGGCTGCCCCGAGGACGATCGCCGCCTTCTCGTGCTTCGGGAAGGTATCGGTAAACTTCAACGAACTGCGAACAACCTCCAACTTGACCATATCCATGCCCTCCGGCGCGACGGTACCAAGATGATTTCGGTGTGCGTAGACTGCCGCGTAGCCGGCTTCGGAGGATTTCACGTGGGGCGAGTAGCCATACGCAGTCTTCTCGAATTCCACGGCTGCTGCGCCGAACCACTGGTTTGCCAGCAGCAGATCCGCCAGATGGTAGTTGATGGCCGGCGATTCAGTGTCCATGGGGAACGAGGTCAGAAACTCCCGATACCAGTGCAGCGCCTCTTCGAAATTCGCCGGCTTCTCTTTAGCATGTTGCGGGTCCTGGTAGGAGGCGTGATAATGATTCGCCAGGTCCGTAAGATTGATTTTCAGGTGACCCAGGACTTCCGGACGATCGCTCAGTTCGAAATACTTCCAGTATTCGGCCTTCAGGCCGTAGTTCGTGGCGAATTTCTTTTTGGAGTCAAGGACCAGACTGGGGAACCCACCGGCGGCTTGAATTTCGATAACCCGCATATGGAAGTTCGGCGACTTCTTGTGGAACGGATTACGGCTTACGAAAGTGTTGTAGGTTGCACTGGCGTCAGCGTAACGGCGCTTTTCGAAGTAGAATTCGCCAAGATTGCTGTATACCCTGTCCTCGTAACTGCGCTTCCCGTGGCGTGAGAAGTATTTAACCACGGAATCGGCACCGCCGAGGCTGGAAAAACTCAAACTGATGACGCGGAAAGTGTCTTCCGTACGCTTGCGTTCCGGTTCGTCTTCGGTCTGTGCGAAGTCATATCCAACGGACACCTTGTGATCCAGAAGCGCAATGAATCGGTCCAGGGCCTCTTCATAGATCTCCTGCTTGTAGAACGTCCATCCCAGTTTATACAGGGCGAGCTCGTAGAAGGAAGAACCGACACCGATATCCACGATGTTCGCATAAGCGTCCTCGGCATCAAGGTAGCGCCTGCGGACAAAGAAGTATTCAGCACGCCGGAACTGCACTTCATCGATATATCGGGACCGGGGGAATTTGCGGACCATCCGGTTCATGACCGCCATGGCCTCCTTGGTCTGTCCCAGTTCCTCATACGCGCGGGACATCTGGTACAGTACCTGGTCGTTGCGATCGTATTGGGGGTAATCGTTGAGCAGTTTCTTGTAAAGTTCAATGGCCTCGCGGGTACTTACCCTTTCGAGATCATCAGCGACTTCGGCAAGCCCGTCCGCAGACGCTGCCACGCCAGCAACATGCTGCTTCTGGGTAGCGCGTTTTTCAAAGTCCGCCTCGGACTCGTCGTGAACCGGAATATGCGTCAATTCCTGGTCCGACGGACCACCGGCGACAGCAGCGCTCTTCGGAAGCGCCGCACGTTTCGGGGCAGGCAATGCCGGTGCCTGCCCGTCAGGTCTGGCATCCTCGGTGAGGGTGCCGTATTCTTTTTCGATCTTCAGGTCGGCCAGACGACGAATGGCCTCGGGCGTCAAGGCGGAGTCCGGCGTATCCTCCAGAAAGCGCTGATAACTCAGCATCGCTTTCTCAAGCCCGCCTTCGATCTTCTCATCCTTGATTTCGATTTGCATATGACGCAACTTGGCAATGGTATCCTTGTCTTTGATCGATTGACACGCGACCAGCATTACCGGAAGCGCCAATATGAAAAGTCGTATCCAGTTCATCGCCCCATCTTCTCCTGGGTCTGGGTCCTGGTGGCACGGTCATAGTTGTCCGCCATGGCGAAACGTGCCTTGATTTGGAATTCGGCAAGCCTTTCGCGACGCGTAGTGAGTACATTCACGGCCATGGTTTCAAGCATATGGCCCTGACGTGCCATCAGTTCCCCCACCTTTTCCCGGGCCTGACGGATCAGGAACCGCTGGCGGCGGATTATGTCGTCGTAGCCTTCGTAGCTTTGGGTGGCGGCCTGACGGGTACGCACGAAGGCGGTGTACTGCCTTTTCAACCGATCCACTTCTTTATTCAGTTCAAGAAGATGCTCGTGAGCTTCAGTGAAGCGTTGGTCATATTCCGTATAGATATGCCAGTGCAGCACCCCCCGCAAACGTTTGATACGGGCCTCGATCCCGCTGGGTACGGCCGTGCCGCCGGTAGACAGCTTCTGTTCCAGAAGCGCAATCTGTTCACTGGAGATCCGCTCATTCGAGGTCGCCAGGTAATCGGGCCTCGGGGCCACCAGCATGGACTTCAGGCGTTGTTCGATACGGTCACGCTGTTCCAGGCGCAAACGCATCTGCGAGTCGAGTCGCCGGAATTCCCGGTCGATAGCAGGAAGCAGCGGCTGGAAATAAGCTCGACGCTGCTCAATGATCTCTTTGAAGGCGTCCAGATCCCCTTCCCAGGCCTCCAGCTTCTTGCGCAATTGCTCCAGGTCAAGATAGTTTTTCAGAAATTCCTGGAAATCGTGAGAGGCCATCAATTCGAGCAGGTAGTAGGTCTCGGGAGTTTGCGGAAGCTTGCGCAGCTTGACGACCCAGTTGGCATCCTGTTTCAGCTCTTCCCTCACCAGAGCCCGGAGAAAATGACCTTCGCGGATGCTCTTTATGGATGCACCGAGCTTGTCGACTTCGGCGTCGAACTTCTCCAGTGCGCTGCCATACATCACTGCCGCCCTGCTTTGCACATTCAGTTTGCCATAAGCATAGGGAACGGCGAGCATGGCTTCCTGCACCGAGGCGTTCGTGACTTCCCTCGTCATCAGAGTGCTCCAGGGCACCAGCGCCCTTTCGAAGCGTCCCTGAAAGGCATCCGCCCATCCCGAGCCCAGCAACGCCCGGTTGGAGAACGGGCCTTTCAAACGCACCCGATCGAGCACCAGTTTGGCGCCCTCGAATTTATTTTCTTTCAACAGCTTAAATCCGAGGACCAGGTTCGATTTATCCTTGATCGCCAGTGTAAGCGCGTCATTGCTGTTGATCCGACCGGTACTATCGAGATACTGGCGTCCCTCAAGCTCCTTCCCGTCCTTGAGCAGCGCAATACCGAGATTGTAGGTGCTGAAGCCTTCGAGGCTTTCGGCATCCTGGAGGTCTCTCAGAATCCGGACAGCCTCGGCAAAGCGGCCGTTCGCCATGAGGATTTGTGCGCGCAAGAAAGCCAGATCATCGAGAATATTTGGCGGAACAACTCCGCTGATACGCTCCACGGCATACAGGGCATTGACCGGCTGGTCTTTCTGGAAGTAGATCCGTGCCAGGCGGAAAATGGCCTCGTTGCGCACCGGCTCCTCGACGTTGCCTTCGATGACCGCAGTGATGGCACGCCCGGCACGCTGGTGCATCCGATAGGCCAGTTCGAAATCACCCACGGCAAACTCGGCGTGTCCAATATGGTAATATAAGGTGTCGCGTTCGGGTTCATCGAGTCCATGGTGCTGCGTAAGCTCGGTGTCGAGTCTGGCGATTGCATCGAACCAGTCCCCTTGAAAAGCATAGTACAGAGTCTCTCCGAAGTAAAGATCTTTTAGGTCTTTTGGAGCAAACGTATCACCCGCCGCTGAAGGTGCAGCGAATATCAAAATTGTCAATAAAACAAACAGTCTGTACATGGTCTACCTATCCTTAAGGGTGATGCTTTGGGCGGCCAGGGATATTTCCACTATCTTGGGGCCTACATCCTTATTGACCTTGAAGCGCTCCGTTTTCCGGAAATCGGCGCCTTCACCAGATTTGCCGATGACAGAGACCTGCAGGTCATGGTCACCGGCCCGGATATTACCGGTATAGATGCGCTGCACCCCCCCCTTCTGCAGGGCTTCGAATTCCTTGAATGTGTAAATGTAATGGGCAACCGGCTTGCCGTCCAAATAGATCTCGACCGAGTCGAGACGGAAGGTTTCACCGCTGACCAGTGATACGAATACCGCGATCTGGGTGTTGGACGGATACAGAAGCTTCTCTTCAAGCTGATTCAGTTCCGCCGCAATGCCCAGAACATCGCTCTTGATCTCCTGAACCTGTTCATCCAGGCCTTTGATCTGTTCCCTGGGGATTTCTTGCGCATAAGCGGCGAAGCTCAAAACAAGCACTGAAATCCCTAAAATGACTCCTCTTAGCCAGCAGAACATGTTTGCTACCTCCGTTTATGTTTAATTGGTGCGGCCCTTCGTGGCCGCCCTCGGCAGGCACAAAAGCCTGCCCCTATAGGATCTAATACTTCCCGATCAGATTGATGAACAGACCCTGGTGTTCGTAATCCAGTTGGGTCAGATCATCCGAAAAATCACTGAAGTTATAGCCGACACCCATCTTGATATGATTACCCAGATGGCGGTATATTCCCAGCAACGCCCCGCCGCGACTGTCCTGCGCGTCGGGCAGGTCAAGCATGCGCACCTCGAACAGTGCATCCCAGCGGTGGACGAAGTGCCAGTCCGCGCGCAGCACATACAGGCTGGCCCGACTGTCGAAGAACTCCAGATTCTCTCGATCCTGAGCCACCTGGCCATGGCGGTAGGCGTACTTGCCTCCCACGGTCCAACGTGACGTCAGGTCATACATGACATCCACAGATCCGATGTGGCTGCGCTGGATGACGCCCGTATCGGTTCCGGATTCCTGATCGGTCGTCGGCAGATTGTAGAAGTAAGTGTACTTGAGCAGCGCATTCAGTCGGTCATGGTTGACAGGGCGATAAGCATAGCCCAGGACCGCTTCCGTATAGTCGCTGTCATAGTAATCTCCCATCGAACTCTCACTCACGGAATAATTAAATTTCCCGATGAGTCGCCAATCCTCGGACAGTTGGTACTTCAAGCTGTTTTTAAATAACCAGGAGGTGCGTTTGGAGAAGCTGGCATCCGTCTGCTCGGTGTTGTCGACCCGATATTCCAGGGCGCTGGCGATCATCAGCTTGTCGAACCCATAGCCGGCACTTACGCCCAGAGCTGTTCTCTCAAGTTCGGCCGCGGTTTTAGGATCCCTGAGGGTTCCTAAGTCGAGATTGACACCAAAATTGACCCGGTCGAAAGGCACAAGTTCTACACCGGTAGAATGCATCAGACCTGTGGGTATGTCGCCATGGGTATACCGCTCTTCGAGGTAGACACTGGTGCTGTCCGAATAACGGGTGCGGAAACCGGAAGCCATTGTGCCCTTCCTGGCACGCAGGCCATTGTCCGTCCGTTCGTTCTCGAAGGTATAATTGCTGTACAGCGTGGTACGGTCGGAATACAGATATTCGGTCTCGAGCCGGCCACCCGTTCCGAGATCTCCTCCTGAAACCTCACCGTCAAAGTTGAACCGGTCAGTTAAACGCAAACTACCGCCGGCACCGATGCGGTCGTTGTCCTCACGGTTGCCGCTCGACTCAATCGTTTCCTGCACGAAACCGTAGGTCGACCATCGTGCATGGGAATCATACAGCAGTCGGAGCACCGTATCCGTCCGGACGCCCTCTTCCTGGGTTGCGGGTACCTCCGCCGAGTAGTCTTTGCGGCTGTCGTGACGCACACCCGAACCCAAGGTCCAGTGCTTACCCATACGATATTCGAGATCCAGCTCTCCGGTCTCGGTCTCGAGACCTTCTTGCTGATCTAGCTTGTCCATCTTCAAAAGTGCACTCAGACGGTTGGTAAAAGGCAGCTCCGCAGTTCCACCGTATTGGGTCAAATCCCGGGCGGTGGCCAGGCTCGGTGCCGAATAGCCGGCCTCGAGATCCTGCATATAGAGAGTGACCCGGCCGCGCCCGTTTTCAAAAAAATCCTTGAAGCCCAAACTGGCATCGACGCGATAGGCCGAGGCGTCCACCTCACTGACGTCAAAAGCATCGGAGGTGCCGAAGGTGTAACCACCGTCTACTGAGTTCGCTGCGAGCATGCCCGGACCTTTGGTACGGCCCGTTTCCAGTTTTAGCCACGACTCTGAGGACTTGCGCAGTGTCAAATCCGCTCCACCC
>JAQYVO010000151.1 GCA_030145425.1 Chromatiales bacterium
GTGGTATTGAGCAGGCCACCGAAGATGCCAAGCCAGGGCGTGAGGAACTGGGTCGCATTCAGTTCGGTCAGGGCGAAGAGGTCGTCATTCTCTCGATCAGGGTCAGCGGGAAAGAGGGCATCGTTGTTCACAGGCGAGAACGTCCCGGCCTCAGCAAGCACGTTGCGGCCAAACCGGCCCTCGCCCGCCGCCCGGAGAAAGCTGCCGGGCCAGAGTCCGAGTTTTTCCCCGTCCACATCCAGAATCAGCTCACTCGAACCGAGATAGCGCCCGATCTCGTTGGAGCCACCGTCCAGCACCCCTTGCATGGTGTTGGTCAGATCGAGGGAAATCTCGAGACCTCGATCCGCGAGCCACGTCCGTCGGCCACCCCAGTCCCCTGTGAGACCTGGGGGGCTGAATACTTCGTCAGTGGCCCCAACTGCCTCGATGGGTCCATCCTCGATCTCAGGGCTGCTCGCCCAGGCAACGATGGAGGTGAGGAACACCCAACAAATGACTGCAGCGAACCACGTACCGTGACATACTGACGTGGAGCTTATTCGCCATTTGTTCAGCATAGTTAGCCTTTCTCTAGGAAATTATTATTAACTTAAGCCAGATTTTCCCTGTGCTCCCCCTCCAAACACAAGACAGGCCAACACGGCCGCGGTTCCGGTCAGACGAGCCATAGAGTTCAGTTGCCGGTTCATGTCGAATCCTCCCTCTGCTTATATGAGATCCGTTTAACTTACTGCTTACCGGTTAGGGTGTATTTGTTTTCTTAAACAAGAATCCGCTCCGAGCCCATCAGACGAAGACGGGGGTCTTCCTCTGTGCAGATTAACTCCCACCACAATCAAAATAGCAACAAATCACCATGGCAAGGCGACCACCGGCGTTATGTTGAGGCGAATCTGCCAGTCCGGACCATACAGATCAGGCGACGCGACGTAGTGCCAGAACTGGACACCGAATTTCCAGGGCCTGCCATTGAAGACCGTGGTCTTGGAGACGCCAAGGCCCACTGGAAACGTCAACTTGTTGTCGCTGTCTGCTTTGTGATTGTAGGAAAACACTGGAGACGCGTTGATCTGCCATCCATCGTGAAGATTGAACGCATAAAAGTACTGTCCCCCGGTAATACTGGTATTAAAGTCATTCTCGCCGGCGACATCCCATTGATGGGTGACCAGCAAACCCACCACTCCCCATTTCCTGACGATGGCGGCAATGACTTCCGGACCCAGCAACCACTGGTCAAGACCCAACGCGTCTTCGGTCGCGGTCGGCATAAGGCCGACGACACCACCGCCAAAGACTGCACCGATCGAAGGAACCGTCTTTGCCAAAAGCATATCGAATCCAATGTCACCGAGATCGACTCCCTCTGAATCAAATTCCCCACGTGAATTGGGTACATCCTGACTGAAAATGACCGGGATCGCTGGCCGGACAAACAGGTTGGTCGTACTCGACAGTGGGTAGGGCAAGGAAGGCTGGAACGTGCCCCGCCACGCACTTTGCCTGTTCGCCTTCCGCAAATCACCATCATAGGCCACATAGTCGAACAGCATGTTCATGCTGCCTAATGTGGTATTGGGGTTCGACAGTTGTGCGGCAATTTCCTCGGCGGATGGTGCCCCCAGTCCGCCTTCCGAATCCGGCGCAGTCACCCGGGTGGCAATGGGGGGATCCGTCCCGGCGATCTGGAACATCGTCAATTCGCCGGTTTCGACATGCTGCACACGGTAGTTGCCGGGTACATCCAGATTCCGCTCGAAGGTATAGCAATTGGTATCGGTGAATGACGAGTAACAGACCTGATTGTCGCCCACGACTTCCCAGGTCCTGTCAAAAGTCTCGCCCCAGGCCTCTATCTTTGCCGTGCCGTCGGCGAAATAGTCACCGGTAGCCGTCACGCCGGGCCTCAGTTCGATTGTCGCAGTCGCATCGCTGACAAATTCACGCAGCGTCTCTGCGCCGGTCAGGCTTTCCCAGTTGTCTGCATACGCTGGCTGGGTCGTCCAAACGGCAAGCAGGACAAGCAAGGGGACAATTCTCCAGTTCCTCAGAAAACGCTGAGCTGGAGTCAAGGGTGTGAATGGGCACATCGCATGTTCTTTCTGTCGTGTGGTTGATGTGAGAATTCCGCCCGGTTGTTCGCGTAGCCTGTGTTTGCTCCCTTTAGTTCATTCATCCACAACCTGGCGGAAATGGGGTTCTTACGGATCGAGATATCGGATGTGGATCTTCTCGATCTTGCCGTTGAACCTGAATGGCGCGCGATCCTGGTTAGTAAGCCACGCTTTTGATGCCTCATTTCTAAAACCAAAACAGCTTAGTCCACTAGGTATCTGGGGTGTACCAGACTGGAGATGTATAAGCCCGCTCTTGCGTAACCATAGGTATCTCAGGGTTAATATCCTTCAGTCCATAACGCTTCGCATCATAAGCAGTCCAGCGCGGCGTAGGTATTTCGAGGACGCGGCCATAGTAGAAGGCCGGTTGTGCTGAATCGAAGTCGGGATCCGTCCAAGCCGAAATCAGCGCTGTTTCACCAAT
>JAQYVO010000214.1 GCA_030145425.1 Chromatiales bacterium
GTACCATAGATACCACCTGTGTGTGGTATGCTCTTCTATATGCTCCTAAACCGGTTGTCCTGCTCGCAGATTTTTCGTCCAACGCAGATATCAAATACTCGCAACTCCGGTAAAATCGGCCAACCAGTCTCAGAAACACACGTTCGGGCCGAGGATTAAAGGGGAAATGTACGCAAATCGCCAGGATCAGCAGGAGTATCGCAAACATCAGCGCCGTATTGGCAACGGCAAAAAAGCTGTATGACTGCTGGTTGGAGATTCCGGCAATGGAAAGAAACATGGCAATGCCCAGCAATTTGCCGAGCATCTGGCGGGGGGCAGCAAAAAAATAACAGAAAAAAAATGTTACCGCAAAGAGCAATATACCAAGACCCCAAAAAGTGGTTAAATGGGGCATCACAAAAATATATAGCACTCCGGCTAAGGCGATACCAAAAGCCGCAGGAGTCACGAGAGCGGACGCAGGAAGCTGGGGCATGGATGACAAAGCCATACCAAGAGCTCCACCCATGGAGACAAGACCCGTTCCGGCCGGAAGATCATTAACAAAAATCAGCGAAAGGTAGGCGGCCCACAGGATAACCATTACTCGAAAGAAACTTAATACACGATCTGGATCAAGAACGAAAGTGCTGCTCCCTTGAGTTGTCTTTTCCCGGCGAGCATTCACTGGAGAATAACCCATGATTTCAGACAGGCAATAAAAGATATTCCGGGTCAACTTTTCAATCTCAAGCAATTGCTTCAGATTAACTGCCAGGGCCGCCATGCGAAAGTGTGTCAGTTGAATCAGTTCCTTGTTGTCTGGAACAAGAAGTACAGAATTCGGCACATGTTCCGGTTGCTGTTTTTTCAGCATACCCTCGATCTGGGAAAATCGTCGCTCCAGCTCTGCATTAAAATCATCGAGACCAGGTACAATCTGCCTGACATGTAACTCGCTGAGTTCATTAAAATCAGTTCTCCACTCTTCCAGCGCATTTGACAGCTTTACTGCGTTACGCTTAAAATCGTGCCAGTGATGGCGCAGTTGCCCAATCTCATGGGTGTCGGTTTCTGCAGCAGCCAGTAACTGCTTAAACTGGCTCAATTGCTGAACTTCCTCTATTCTCAGAGTTTGAGTGTCCTCAGCAGCAGTCTTTCCCAGCATAAGATCAAAACAGCTCCGATAAAGTTTATGCTGGCTTGAGCTCAACCCGACTACACTCTCTTTAAATTGCACCCCCGAACGTACCGGCCAGAGCAGCATTGCCACTACACTATAGACCAGGATGCCAAGACCGGTCTGCTCTGTCCGAAGAACCGCCATTTCAAAGACACTCGCCGAATCACGACTTGAATCAAAACAGATAATTACACAGACAAAACCGCAGACGTTCCAAAAATACTGATTCTTCGTTCCCCCCATCATATAGGTGCAGAATCCGACCCAAAAGGAGAGAGCAAGCATAAACAGCCAGCGCTGCTGGATAAAAAAGGCAAAAAGAACCAAGGCCATTAATGCACCAATCAGCGTTCCCATCATCCGCATCGCCGCTTTATTCATCGACTGGCCATAGCTAGACAGACTGCAAAAGGCCACAGCGAAACCTGCCCACATTGGTTTATCCCACCCGACAGCCAGAGCAATATAGTAAGTAATGACCATTGCCAGTCCGGTCTTTATTGCTTCTTTTGCTTTGGTGGATAGAGCCATTATGGGTTTACTTTTGCCTTTAACCTTGCAGCGAGCACCGAAACCAGGGGATTTGCACTGAGCCCGTGGGCGATAACACTCAGAATTATGGTGCAAACAACGGTCATCGAAATAGTGTCGCCTCCGGGTAGATGTTCATTGAGTACAATCACCGCAAAAACTATACTGGCCAAGCCTCGGGGCCCAAACCACCCGATAAACAGTTTTTCATCGGTCCGAAGATTCATGCCGGTGAGCACCAGAAAGACAGGAATCATCCGGATCAAAGTGAGGCTTAGCAGTGCATAGAGTACGACCTCCCAACTGAGAGACTCGATCGACCTGCCGACAACAACTGCGCCGAAGACTACCCAGGTTATCAAAGCCAGGGTGTCTCCCGTCCCTTCTGCGGCAAGCAGAAATTTGTGCTTTTTTTCTTTTGCAATACCTCCGAACAACATTCCACCGACAAAGCATGCGATAAAACCACTGCCTCCAAACCATTGCGCAACCGCAAAGCAGGTCACCGCCAGTGCCGGGACAGAAAACTGTCGCCACGTCTCTGTAATCCATCCTTTAGCAACGCAATTCTTTAACAGAAGCACACCCACCAGGGTCAACCCTGCTCCAGCTGCGACACCAATACCGACTGCCTCTGCCATGAGTTTGAACGCCAGCATTGATGTTCCGCCTTCGTTACCGGTGCTAGTGGCCAATGCAAGAAATATCAGTAGAATTGGGACACAGATACCATCATTCAGCCCGCTTTCCACATTCAGCCCCTCCCGAATGTTGTCGGGAACTGATTCATTGGTGACCACAGCCTTGCCTAGAGCAGCATCTGTGGGCGCCAGCATAGTAGCAATAATGGCAATTTCCAACAGAGTCAGTCCATCAAACAGTATAACTCCGGCTCCAAACCCAAGCAGAATTGTTATCGGCAACCCTATCAACAATAGACGTTGAGGGATATGGAAAGACTTTTTAAGCTCGCTAAAATTTGCATTGGAGGCGTCGGTAAAAAGGACAAGCGCAAGTGTTAGCTCAGCAAGAGTCCTTAACTCTTCTGCGTCTACCTCCATACTCAAAATGCCAAAACCAAGAGGTCCCAAAGCCAGTCCAACTGCAGCAAAAACAATTGCTCCGTTTATAGGTGTTCGCTCAAGGCCTCCGCATACAAGGCTATATAAAAAAATGAATACGGCCAGAATTGACAGGTTTTGATACATCATATTTAACCTCTTACTTACGATTAACGGGTAGTAAATCGGGACTCTGTTCAGCAATCCTGTTCCCTCAAAAAAAGCGACAGGATCAATCTACCATTAGATCGATTTTTCAAATAAACGGGGTAACTTCTCAATGATCCCTTGCATTATGCCTTGCCAGAGAGCAAATCTGGCAAGTAGGGAACGGTGTTGCTTTTTTTGAGCCGGTCACAAAGAACTTCGCAAAAAGAAAGGCATTGTTTCCGGCAAGTATTTTTCAAACTGACAAATGTATCCCGAAATCGGCGTCCATTATCCGAACGTGTGCTGCCACTAATCTTTCGTTTGATAACATATTCTCGAACACCACGTTCGCTCAGATTATTGTGCAATGCGATGTCAGGTCGCTCCAAGACAAGAAGCAGTTCATCCTTGTTGTTTGCCAATCGTTTGAGCGGCCTGATCCAGGGTCGCAAAAGATGTCGGAGTGGAGCAGAGTTCATCAAAACGGGCTTTAATTGCAATTTTAAGATCTGGATCTTGTTTTGCTTTAAACCGTTTCAGATCCGAAAAAATGTCCCATATTTCGCTTTAAACCCATTGAAGCTTCTCGGTATGTTTGTCCCATACAGGCACAATGCGCTGAAAAACCCGATCAGCATGGATCCAGCATAAGGCGTGTAGGAGAACGTTGAACTGTCGGGCATCGTCACTGATAATGACCAGGTCGGGAGGGAGGAAGGAAAGCTCCCGGCGCTCAACGTTGCAAGCAACGCCCCCTCCGTGGCAATACGTATAAGTCGATTATTGGTGATATTGAGTTGTGCCAGATGTGTTTTCCATGCTGCCTTGTCATCAAAAAGAGCGGTGTTGCTATTTTTAATTAGCTGTTCTTCGAATATACATGAGAACGAGCTTGGCATAAAAAGCGTCTTCCGCCAACCCTGTTTTATATTGTACGGCACTACAAAATGTTAAGCAAAACACACCTTACTGATATTACTCCATTGTATTATTTACGGTTTATGGAAAACCATCATTCCAGAGGAGTTTGATAATGTATAGCAAAAAGGTAGACTAGGCACTGGAAATAAATTATTAAAATTGTTGCGAAGTAATATTTTGAAGTTGGCCTGGGCCGGGTGGGACCCGTCAAAACGTCGAACGAAACCTGAGACTGTAGGCAGACGCATGACTGTTGTCTGGGTCCAGGGCCGGATTAATGATCGAGTGGTAGGTCAGAGTCATGTCCACCTGGGGAAAGAGCGGGAAGCGGTAGAAGATCTCTGGGTTGTACTCGCCCCGGGTCCCGGCTAGGCTCGGTTCCACGTAGTTGAATGCGATCCCTACAACGTCATTCTGGATGTGACCGATGAAATCCGGATCATAGTAAAGGAAGAGCAAGTTGGCCTGGGACTCGTACAATGCCGAGTTGTTGTAGCTCCTGCCATACTTCGCGATGCCGATCAGCCGGCCGTCGGCGGTCAGCTCCTGCTCGAACTTGAGGAAAAACCCCCAGCCGTCGGGGCCCAGGTTCCCGTTGGACGCACTCCCGTCACTGGTGCCGTCGTTGTGCCAGACCGTCAGCTTCGACCAGCCCGCCTTCTCGGTCCTGGGGAAGATCTTGACGCCGAGCTCGATTGCCTTGTAGAAGTCGCCTTTGCCGATGTCGCCCCAGTTGTACCTGTCTGCATTGGAGTCGGAGACCAGGCCCAGCACTTTGACACGATCACTGAGGTACCAGTCGACCACCGCACCCAGCCCCGAGTCCGGCAGTGCGTTGGCGAAGCTTCCGACACCCGCGGTGGACGTGAAGGTTAGGGGGGCGGCAATGTGGGCGGAGGTGGACAGTATGGCGTCGGGCGTGATCTTGCCGACCCGATAGACCCAGCCAGCCTCCTCGCTTCCCTGCTGCCAGTAAAGGTTTCGCAGGAGGAACGTGGGGGTGTACGCCGCGAAGGTGTTGCCGGGCCTGCTCAGACTTCCCAGCGCCTCCGTCCCGAGATTCTCGGGACCCGTTGTTCCCCAGTTCCAACGGCCCTGCACGCCGAAGAAGAGCTGCCCCTGGGTCGGCTTCCCGCGGTTCAAGAGCTCCCAGGTACCTATGAAGTCCACGGTGCTGGCCGTACCCCAACTATCTGCGCCCGGGAGCGTTTCGCTCACTGCCTGAAACAGCTGATTGTAGGCGAACCCGAGCTCCAGGCCGGTAGCCTCGTAGAGCGACTGCTTCCACCGGCCCGTGGCCTCGTGTGCCCCATGCAACGGAGACTGGCGGAAGAGCGAGTCCTTCTGAGCTCGCCTCTCCCGGATCCCCGGCAGCAGGTTGGACGGATCCTCGGGATCCTCGCCGACTCCACTTTGCGTTGACGCACCTTTCTCGACAGGCTTCGAATCAGCGGCCTTAGTCTCCGTCGCGAGAGTCTCAGCTCCTGCCCGGAACGGCGAGGCCGTCACTATTGCCAGCATGAAGCCCAACAGTGCGAACCATGTAATCAAGCTGCCCACTCTGTATAAAATTAAAGGGTTTCTATACAATGCGGCAAGGTTGTCGAGTACTATCAGCATCGCTCCACCTTCAGATACAACCCAGTTATAGAATGGCTACATGCCGGCATTGTTGAAGCCTCCGGCAACAGGGAAGAAATCGCCGGTCGTGTACATGTTATATCCATCGAGCAAGGCCAAGACAATCCTAACTTTTTCTAGGTCAGTTGTTCGCATTGTTTTTCCCTCAGTAACCTAACTTAGTTGTGTTCGATTTCTGACGTTGTGTCCTTGAAATTTTTTATTGCTTTTCCCATCCCTGCACCGATCTCTGGCAGCTTTCCGGCTCCAAAAATAATCAGGAAAATGACCATAATGATGATAAGTTCCGGCATACCAAGTCCAAACATAAATTCCTCCTCTGGCGCGCTTGTTCCGCTCTTCACCGCTTTTTTCTTTAAAGCAAGATAGACGCTCTGGTTCTCGCCATTTTTTCAATCCTTTCACTCATGCGGTTCTCCCTTCTCGGGTGGGCGAACCCGAAGGTTCGCCCACCCGGTATCGTTCAATTACCAGGTCGGCCATGAATACTGCTTACCGCACGCAATTGTTTCACAGCTATTCCCAGCTTGTACTTCTTAGCTCCTTCGCCGCATTACCACTTCGAGAATTTCAAGTCGTCCATCCGGGCACTGTAGCCGCCGTCAATCATGATCGCCTGGCCGGTGGTGAACATGTTCTTGCCATCGAGCAAAGCCACCGCCATGTGCGCCGCCTCCTCCGGTTCGCCCATGCGGCCGATGGGCAGCTTGCTCTCCACATGCGCCATTTTATCTTTGCCGCCGTAGGATTTTATCGCGTCCGGGTAGTTGAGGAAGTTGGTGCCGAAGGCGTTGACGCAAACGCCCTTCTCCGCGGCGGTCATGGCAGCGCACTTGATCAGATTGTTTGCCGCGGCGCGCAAGGAGACATAGGGGATGAAATCGTAGGGCCCCTGCACTGACGAAGAGCTCGTCAGGATCACCACCTGGCCCCGGCCCGCCTCCATCAGCGGCGGCAGTACCGCCTGCAGCGCAGAGACCACGGCGACGAAGTTCGAGTCGAAGGACTTCTGCAACTGCTCTTTTGTCACGTTCAGGATATCGGCACCGCCATGAAACGCCGTCCGGAAATAGGCCGAGTCGAAGCCGCCGAAATTCTTAATGGCGGCGTCGACGAGGTTCTTGGCGTGGTTGGGGTTGGTCTCGTCGTTCGGGCCTTCCTGCTCGACGCCCTCGATCACGACGACCTTTGAGCCGAGCTTCTTGAGTTTCTTAACCAGTCCTTTCTCCGGTTGGGCGATCACCAGGTCGTGGCCGGCCTTGGCGAGCTCGATAGCCAGCGGCGCGCCGATCTGCAGGGCCGTGTCGTTGAGGATCGCCACGCGGCGCCCTGTGTTGGAGTTGGTCCAGATCTTCTCCTGGTCCGGGATTATGTTTTTTGCCTGCACCGTGTTCACACCCAGGCCTGCTACTGCAAGGCCAGCGGCACCCATGGCACCAGCTTTCAGAAGATCACGACGTTCAATGCCTTTTGAATCTAGATTAGTGTTGTCTGTGCTCATAATAATATTCTCCTTTTGGTTTATTTGTTTTCTATTCAAATTGTCGGCATCGACTCAAGCCTTGGGCCTTGTCGCTGCAAACGGGATGTCGAGATACTTTATCGCGTCAGCCCCGGTGACAACCGGCCGACCGACCTTGTTGATCATTTCCTTAGCTCTTTCGAGTTGTTCCACGTTGCTCGGACCTTTGCCCCAGTCCTCGAGCCCGATGCGGAAGCTGCCGCCCCGTTCGAGTGCCATTTGAGCAAGAGGTGTCGCCATGACGTCATCGCCTATTACGCCGATGGACCATTTCAGATCCAGTCCCTCGATCATGTGCAGATAGAGCTGCAGCGCCTCGGGGATCGCCGGGGCCATGCCGGAGTAGCGGTAATCGGCGAAATAGATGTTGAGCTTCGAGCCGCGAGGAAGCGTGCCGGCGTGCGCCATGGCGACGACGTTCTTCATCCAGCCGGGCTCAAACACCGAAATCGACGCTCCGCAGCCGAGGTCATTACAGGTGTCGATGGCAATTTTGTTGTCATTTGGCCAGAAGCCGTACCACCAGAAACCCTTGTCTTGCATCATGCCGTTCTTATCGAAGGCCGCGATAGGAACAACCCCGGTATCGAGCAGGACCATGTTGGCGAGGCCTCCCTCGGAGATCAGGCGGTAATGCCCGCTCTGGATTTCCGGAGCCCAGACGGTGCGGTTCTTATGGTAGAGCGCCGGGTCGAAGTTCGCCGTCGGGTAAAAAATCCCATACGGATGTTTCTTGCGGACCGGCTTGAAGGCGTCGATGTAGACCTGGGCTGCGGCCTTGACGTCCGTGCTCGGCTTGTTGGAATGCGCATGCACGATGGTGGCGCCCGCATCCAGGCACTTTATGGTTTCTTTCCCAATTTCGGCTGCGGTCTCCGGCGAGGTGGGGTTGATCTTCTTCGTGGTCGAGCCGTTAATCGCAACCTCGAGGATTACCGGTGTCTCGTTCTTTTTAAAGGCAAAGTTGCTGCGCATCCCGGACGTTGCCGGTCCGGCGAGTACTCGGCTCGCGGCCAGCGTGGCGCCGGTGGCGGCGACTGTTCCTAAGAATTCTCTTCTGTTCATTTTATGTCCTCCTTGTTAAGTAGGTTTTTCTTCTGGGAACCTATCGTAATGAGCTTGGAGATCAACGCGTTGATCGGCCTCTTTAACCGACCTCAACCGTTCCATCCTCAAGGATGTTGATCGGATCACCTGTATTGACAGCCTCGAGAAACTCATCGCCAAGCAGATCGATCGTGATGACGCGGCGTTCGTACCAGACGTCATCGATGATAAGTCCCCCGGCTGCGATGCTGTCGATGTGGTTGGAGAACAGAAAGGCCTTGAGGCCCACGCCCATTTCGCTCACCCCCATGAGCGCACCCGCGCCCATGGTGGACCCGACGCACTGCGAGGTGCACAATATCGCATCCTTCATGTCCTTCCCGAACAGGGCCTCGTTATTGGCGTCGGTGCACGGCGCCGTCTTGGTGTTCCCTGCGAACATGTTCTCGAAGTAGGACCCGGTGAGGTTGAAGGGCAGCTTCGAGACAAGCGCCTCGCCCTCGAGTTTACCGGGAAGAATCGCGCGTCCTTTGAATGTTTTCTTAGCCATTGTATAAATCTCCAGTTGAATGTTTGGTTCGAATTT
Organism: Chromatiales bacterium; assembly: GCA_030145425.1. GTDB lineage: Bacteria > Pseudomonadota > Gammaproteobacteria > Chromatiales > Chromatiaceae > JAHEHQ01. Next base: position 8,625 of record JAQYVO010000214.1, read on the forward strand.
TACTTAATCTTGGTTCTTATGCTCACGCCGGCACCTTGCCGGTCACGATGATGTCCACCAGGGTCTGATCCGGGAAGTAGCGGATCGACGAGTAGTTCCGCGTCTTGGCGGAGTTGGTGACGCCACGGACACGGTCCGAGAAGCCCTTCGTGCCGGCCCAAGTGACGCCGCACATGGGGGTCGACACCATGCCCGCTTTCAGCATCTTGCCGGCGAGTTCGCCATGCTGCTCGACAAAGGCGATCTTAACGACGTTGGCGCAGAACATGTAGACGGGAATCGCGGTCTTCTCCTTGCCGGCCTTTTCGAGCGCCTCGGTGATCAGTTTGCCCCACTTCAGCGTTTCGTAGAAGGTGTTGTGCGGGCAGCCGATGAAGGCGGCGGTGGGATCTCCGTCCTTCTCCGGCCACAAGTTGCCGAAGGTCTTGATGATCTTTTGCTCTTCGGCGTCGTCGTAGACGTAGGTCTGGTAGTCTTTGACCAGCAGCTTGCGGCCCTTCGACTTGCCCTCCGGGGTCAAGCCCTCGACGTGGTAGAGACCGACCGAGCCGGAAGCGGCGCTGGCGCTGCCCATGGCCTTCAGAAGGTGCAGGTTGTCCTCGGTGACCTCGCCGCCCTCGAAGTACTTGTCGATGCCGGTATAGAGGGGAACATCCTCCACGACCTTGCGTCCTACGGCGGTGCCGAGCACCCCCCAGTCCGGCGTCTTCGAGGTCTTGACGTCGATCAGCCACTTCGCCTGGCGTCCCTCGTCGGTCATGAGTCCGAAGTAAGGCGCCTTGCCCGTAAGGGCGCAGATCAGGTCGATGCCGGCGCCGTTCCGGTTGGTCCGGATGCCGAGCACGGAATTGCCGTAGTTCACCGCCGAGGACTCCGCCCAAGCCACGTTGGTTCCGGGCTCGGGGGCATTGCCCACCTCTTTGACATAGCAGGCACAACTGCGTTTGTTGAGTTCGGGTGCTCCGAGGCGGGCATGAACCCAGTCGAGTTCCTTCTGCAGCGGGTAACCCTCGTAGATGATCTCCATCTCCTTCGGGTTGTTCTGGACGTTAAAGGCGTAGTAGGGGCGCGGGTTGACCGTGTAGGGCGCGTAGGACTTGAGCCCTGCCTCGGCGCATTCATCCAGCATCTTGATCAACGACCCGAGGTAGGGGGCGCCGGGGTAGAGGTTGCTGTGGGGTGCGCCGCCCAGGTCGATGAGTTTCTCGGCGCCGAAGGTGTTGCCGAAGACGACCTGGATCTTCATGAGCTTGGCCATCTCCGGGCCCTTCGAGCCGTCCAGAATGGCCTGCTCCTCCTTGGTCAGCT
>JAQYVO010000258.1 GCA_030145425.1 Chromatiales bacterium
TCCGCCAGGCCCTGGTCTCTGATATCGAGAATGGTGTGACCACGGCGAAGCTCGACACCGTGATCCGGGTGCTGGCGGCGCTGGATCTGGACCTGTCCATCATCCCGCGCCGTACAACCGGTTTCGATCCCACGGAGTACTGAGCGTGGGACGCAAACGTCAGGGACGCGTGCTGGATGTGTATCTCGGCTCAAGCAAGGTCGGTGAGTATTCCCGCACGCCAAGCGGTGCGACTTCGTTTCGCTATGCCCCGGACTGGTTGTCGTCAGACCGGGCATTCCCCATTTCCCTGTCCATGCCACTGTCCGATCGGATTTGGTCCGGGGAGGGTGCGACCAGCTACTTCGACGGGTTGTTGCCCGATGACCACACCGTCAGGGAAAAAATCGCGGTGCGCGAACATGCCGAAAGCGCCGGTATTTTTGATCTGCTGGCCGTCATCGGCCGCGATTGTGTGGGTGCGCTGCGCTTCATCCCGGAAGGTGTGGATCCCGGCGACCCGACCAACATGGAATACCGGCCGGTCACCGGCGATGAGATTGCCGCCCGGTTGGCTGCCCTTGGAACGAACCCCCTTGGCTTGTATGCCGATGAGGATGACTTTCGCATTTCAATTGCCGGTGTGCAGGAAAAGACGGCCTTTCTCCGGGTCAATAATCAGTGGCAGCTTCCACTCGGGCTGACACCGACCTCCCATATCTTCAAGCCCGCGATGAAGGAAGGCCCGAACGGTGCTGACTTTTCCGATACGCCTTGGAATGAATGGCTCTGTCTGGTGCTGTGCCGCGCCCTGGGCCTGCAAACCGCTAATGCCGAGGTGCGGTTGTTCGACGGCAAGCCCGTGATCGTCGTGGAACGGTTCGACCGGACCTGGCAGGAAGGTGTGCTCTACCGGCTGCCGCAGGAGGATATCTGTCAGGCGCTGGGTGTCCCGCCCCTGCGAAAATATCAAAGCGATGGCGGCCCCGGTATCGTGGAGGTTATGGCATTCCTGAACGGTGCGGTCACTCCGCATGAATACCGCCTGACCTTCATGAAGGCGCAGATCGTGTTCTGGCTGCTGGCCGCCATCGATGGCCATGCCAAGAATTTCTCCATCTTCCTCTCCCCGGGTGGCTACCGGCTGACACCGCTCTATGACGTGATGTCTGCGGCACCGTACCCGGAATTCCCGGTTCAGAAGGTCAAGCTGGCGATGTCGCTCGGTGACAAGGGGTATTATCGCCTCAGCCAGATCCAGCTCCGGCATTTTTACCAGACTGGCCAAAAAGCAGGGCTGCACGAGCAGGAAATGGTGAGTATCTTCTCCGACCTGGCTACGCGGATGGAGGATGCGATCGCCGAGGCGGTCGCACTGGCTGCTTATGCCGGTATGCCGGAATCAACGGTTGCCCCTATACTTGCTGGTGTGAGCAAGCGGTCGGGAATGATACGAAACTAATCAATGGGGTCAGACTCGAATGGTACTTACTTAAGCCAAATAGTCCTGTTCGAAGGCCTTGATCGTCATTCCGGCGCAGGCCGGAATCCAGGAAAGCGACCACCATTGGTACATCTGGATCCCGGCCTGCGCCGGGATGACGGTGGCTTTGAGCTTAAGTAAGAGCCATTCGACCCTGGCCCCTTTAATCTCCTTTAATCTGCATCGTTCTTGCAACATAACCCAAGGATAAGATAGCCTACGTGGTGAATAAATAACCATTTAATGGTGAATTATCCACCATGTACAAGCGAAATATCGAGTCAGAACTACAATCCGCAATAGCTGATACGCCAGTGGTATTGTTAAACGGCGCCCGTCAGACAGGGAAGAGTACGCTGGCCCAGGAATTTTCAAAGGCACTTTCCATTCCTTACGTCACCCTGGATGACGCAACGCAATTAGCTGCGGCCAGTACCGATGCACAAGGCTTTCTTGCCGGGCTCGGAGATCGGGTGGTCATTGATGAGGTGCAGAAAGCCCCCGGCCTTTTTCCTGCGATCAAGATGTCGGTGGATCGGGATCGTCGCCCTGGTCGTTTTTTGCTGACCGGATCAGCCAATGTGTTGCTGCTCCCGCAGATTTCCGAGTCTCTTGCTGGTCGTATGGAATTGATTACCCTGTTGCCACTCTCTCAGGGAGAATTGCGCGGACAACGGGAAAGGTTTCTTGATGGGATTTTTACTGAAAGATTACCGGCATCACAACCTGATGATGCCATTGATCTGAAAGGTGTCGTTCTCGCGGGCGCGTACCCGGAGGTTATACAGCGCCCTGCGGGGAAACGTCGTGATGCCTGGTATGCCGCATATATTACGGCACTGTTGCAACGCGATGTGCGTGATTTGGCGAACATCGAGGGACTGACAGACATGCCGCGCCTTCTATCTTTGCTGGCTGCCCGCGTCGGTAGTTTGTTAAACATGTCAGAACTATCACGTAGTTCAGGCATACCCAACAGTACACTCAAGCGTTACCTTAGTCTCTTGCAGGCCACATTTTTGTTTCAGCCACTGCCAGCCTGGTCGTCGAATCTCGGGAAGCGGTTGATCAAGTCACCCAAGATTCATCTGATCGATTCCGGACTGATAGCCCACCTGGCAGGTATTACTCGCCAGAGCCTCGATCGAGATCCCGTTTTTTTTGGTCATTTGTTTGAAAACTTCGTTGTTAATGAACTGCGTAAACAAATTGGATGGTCGAATAGTCGGGTGAACTTGTATCATTATCGGACGACAACAGGCAGGGAAGTGGATATCCTGCTGGAAGATGCAGCGGGTCGCCTGGTGGGTCTGGAAGTAAAAACCTCCGCAACTGTAGTGCGAAAAGACTTCTCCGGATTCGATGCGCTGTCGGAGGATACAGGCAAGCAGTTTGTGCGGGGAATCGTACTGTATACGGGGGAGCAGTCTGTATCATTTGGAAAGAACTACATGGCGTTGCCGATCAGTGTGATATGGCGAATGACAGGGTAAAAATCAATGGGGTCAGACTCGATTGATATGTTAACAATCAATGACTAGTAAAAGGGGACGGAGGGATTATTGTTTATTCCCTCCGTCCCGAATGGCACTTACTTAAGCAATAACAGACTGAAATAGAAAACAAAAAAGGCTGGTTCTGGTGATAAGATGCAAATCGCCAAACCCACACCAATCAACCAAGGAACCAGCCTTAATGCATCCTAGTCAACGTGCCGGCATACATCAACAAAAACGTGTCAGAACTCAAGCCCAAAATAGCGACACCCGAATCAATAGGGTCAGACTCGATTGATATGAAACTACGGGTTAAACTCCATTCCATGGCACGCTGATTAACCAAAGGTGATCAATCGAGTCTGACCCCATTGATTT
>JAQYVO010000265.1 GCA_030145425.1 Chromatiales bacterium
GCGTTGGACGCACTGGGAGATAGAATCTCAGGTGGATTGGTCATTTCGAAGACGGGGCATCTCGACATCGAATCCCTGCGCAGGTTTGGGCTCACCGGTCTGGAAGGCGGGCACCCTGTGCCGAACGAGAACAGCCTGGCCGCCGGAAGAGCCCTGATGACCTATTTGAACGAACTGCCCCCACGACAGCCGCTGCTGTTTCTTATTTCGGGAGGTGCATCGGCCCTGGTGGAGGTTCTGAACGGGGGTGTCGGCCTGGATGATCTGCGTGCCGTCAACCAATGGCTGCTCGCTAATGGCCTGGGCATTACCCACATGAACCTGGTACGCAAGGCGCTTTCGAAGATCAAGGGTGGAAAGCTGCTGGGCTACCTGGGCAGTCGTCCGGTGACGGCATTGCTGATCTCCGATGTACCTGGAGATGACCCGGCGGTGATCGGCTCCGGTATGCTGGTGCCCGATCCGGGCGCCCGGGAGGCGCTGGCCGCCCTGACTTTGCCCGACTGGATACAGCGGCTCACGGAATCCGGAGTATCATCGATACCAACTGATGCCCCCAACCTGGAGCTTCGGATTCTCGCCACACTCCGGGACGCACGGGAGGCGGCCGGGGAAGAGGCCCGGCGACTCGGTTATGCCACCCGGGTGGAGCATGCCTTTATCGACGCCGAAGCGGAGAACGCAGGACGCAGGCTGGCGTTGGAACTGCTGGATGCGTTGCCGGGTGTCTATATCTGGGGTGGCGAGCCGAGCGTCCAGTTGCCGGAGCATCCCGGCAGGGGCGGGAGGAACCAGCATCTGGCCCTATCCGCGGCGACCGTGATCGATGGTCGTGACGATATCTGTTTTCTGTCCGGCGGAACCGATGGAACCGACGGGCCGGGAGAGGATGCCGGCGCCCTGGTGGATGGGGGCACGCTTGGCAGGGCGCGAAGGGCAGGCTACGAGCCCCTGGATACCCTGGCCAGGGCCGACGCAGGTTCCCTACTGGAAGCCAGCGGTGATCTGGTTCACACGGGGCCCACGGGAACCAATGTGATGGACCTGATGATCGGGATCAGGGTCGATACCTGAGTTTTCAATGGGGTCAGACTCGATTGATTTTAATCAATCGAGTCTGACCCCATTGAAAATCGGTTTACGAGAAATTCTCTAACACCAGCCCGTCTGCACTCGCGCGCAGGAAGCCCCCACGGTCATCGTGCCACTCCGGCAGCACGAAGCGCTGTACCGCTTGACCATCCAGTGTGAAATCGTGGGTAGCCGGACGGTGGGTGTGGCCGTGAATCAGGCGTGTAACACCGGTTTCCCGCATAAACCGCTCGACCGTCTGCTGGTTCACGTCCATGATGTCTGCTGCTTTTAAGGAAGTCGCTTCTCCGCTGTGTTCGCGAAATTCCTCTGCGAGCGCCAGGCGCTCAGGGATGGATTTGGTCAGAAAATCCCCGATAATGGCGGGATTACGCAGCAGTTTCCGCGCATTTTGATACTCCACGTCATCGGTGCAGAGCAGATCACCGTGGGTCAGAAGCGTTAGGGATCCCTCCAGGTCCAAGACCCGCGTGTCACCCAACAGCTTGGCACCGGTGGCTTCGGCAAACCTCTTCCCAACCAGAAAATCCCGGTTCCCACCCATGAAATACAACTGTGTGCCTGAATCCGAGATCCGTTTCATGGCGTCCAGGATGTCGGGAATGGGCGGCGTCTCGTTGTCGTCCCCGATCCAGACGTCGAACAGGTCTCCGAGAATATAGAGTTCCTCGGTCTTTGCCGCCTGTTCCGCCAGGAAGCGGAAGAAGAGCTTGAGGGTGCCGGAACGCTTTTCTGAAAGATGCAGGTCTGAGATAAAAAGTGTGTCTGCCATGTCACTCCTCGACCACGGCCTGCTCGATCAGGATATCTTCCACCGGTACATCCTGATGACCCATGTGGCTGGTAGTATCCGCGCCCTTGAACTTTTCCACTATGTCCATACCCGTTACGACCTTGCCGAATACGCAGTAACCCCATCCGTCCTGGCCGGGATAATCCAGGAAATTGTTGTCTGCCACGTTGATGAAGAACTGGGAGGAGGCGGAATGGGGGTCCGTGGTGCGTGCCATGGCGATGGTGCCGTTGAGATTGCTCAGCCCGTTTTTGGCCTCGTTCTCGATGGTGTCACGGGTCTGCTTCTGAGTCATACCAGGGAGGAAGCCTCCACCCTGGATCATGAAGTTACCAATCACCCGGTGGAAGATAGTGCCGTCGAAAAAGCCGTCCTGTACATATTGGAGAAAATTCTCGCACGTAACGGGTGCGTTTTCCTTGTCCAGTTCTATGACGATATCGCCGTGGTTGGTCTTGAGTGTGATCATGGGATGAGGGTTTCCTAATTGCCGATTCGTGTAACGCTCTCTATAAAGACGGGTTCTTCAGGCACGTTTTTCATGCCACGCCGGGTGACGGTATAGACGTCTGCGATCTTGTCCAGGGTATCCATGCCCTTCGTCACCTGGCCGAATACCGCGTAGCCCCAGTTGTCGAAGCTCGGATAGTCGAGTCTGTCGTTGTCCGCATGATTGATGAAAAACTGGGAGGTGGCCGAGTGCGGCTCGCCGGTTCGTGCCATGGCGATGCTGCCGCGTGCGTTCTTCAAACCATTTTTGGCCTCATTTTTTATAGGTGCGTGGCCCTGTTTTTTCACCATATCCGCATCGAACCCGCCACCCTGAATCATAAAGCTGTTGATGACACGATGAAATATTGTGCCGTTGTAGTATCCCTCATCGGTATACCGCAGAAAATTTGTGACCGACAGGGGGGCCTTGTCGGCAAAGAGCTCCACTTCCATATCCCCCAGGCTGGTTTTCATCAACACCCTGGGGTTTTCCGCCTGGGCCGTAGACATTAATCCAATACAGAGAACGGCCGCCAACAGTATGCGGTAAATCAGTCGGTTCATCTTCAGGGATACCTCCGGTTGACAGAATCTGCTATAGGGGGAACTTGCAATTTTTCCCACTGATTTAAAGCCCTTTATCATACATGGGTTGCGAATCTAAGGAAAAACTAATGAGTGAAATCCCTCGGGATTTCTTTGATAATCAACAGGCTTCGTTTACCATGCCCGGCGCGTCCATGAGAACGCAGTCGGACGGGACCACTTTGGAGTCACAATGCTGAAGGTCTACAACGATCTTTCCAACAGGAAGGAGGAATTAATACCCCTGGAGCCGGGAAAGGTGCGGATGTATGTCTGCGGCATGACAGTCTATGACCTCTGTCACCTGGGGCATGCCCGCGTGATGGTGGTGTTCGATGTGATCTACCGTTACCTGAAGACGCTGGGTTATGAGGTCACATACATCCGGAACATCACGGATATAGACGATAAGATCATCAACCGCGCGAACGAGAACGGGGAGCCGTTCAACGCCCTGACCGAGCGCTACATCGCCGAGATGCATCAGGATACCGAGGCTTTGGGGGTGCTGCAGCCGGATGATGAGCCGCGTGCCACCGCTCATATAGAAGAGATCATCGATATGATCCGCCGGCTGATTGACAAGGATCACGCCTATCAGGTCGAAAACGGCGATGTCTATTACTCCGTCGGCAGCTTTGAGGGCTACGGCAAACTGTCGGGCAAGTCCATCGAGGACCTGCGTGCGGGAGCGCGGGTGGACGTGGACGAGCAGAAACGGGAGCCGCTGGATTTCGCACTCTGGAAGTCGGCGAAACCCGGAGAACCCGCCTGGAGTTCACCGTGGGGGGAGGGAAGGCCCGGATGGCATATTGAGTGCTCCGCCATGTCCACCTGCTGCCTTGGAGATACCTTCGATATTCACGGCGGCGGGGCGGACCTGACCTTTCCCCACCACGAGAACGAGATCGCCCAGTCCGAAGGGGCCACCGGCAAGCCTTTCGTGCGTTACTGGCTGCACAACGGATTCGTGCGCATCAACGATGAGAAAATGTCCAAATCCCTGGGCAACTTTTTTACGGTGCGGGAGATCCTTAAAAGCTATCAGGCAGAAGAGATCCGCTACTTTATTCTCACCAGCCAATACCGCAGTCCACTGAATTATGACGAGGAGCACTTGCAGAATGCCCGGGGTGCACTGACCCGTTTTTACACCGCTATGCGAGGCCTGCCGGAAGCGATACCTACGGACGCGGGAGACTATGCGGAGCGTTTCAATGATTCCATGGACGACGACTTCAATACCCCCGAGGCCCTCGCGGTGCTTTTCGAGTTGGTACGGGAGATCAATCGGGTCAGGCAGAAGGACGAGGCACGGGCGGGTGCCCTGGCTGCGGAGTTGCGATGTCTGGGCGGTGTGCTGGGCATACTTCAGGACGACCCGGAGGCCTATCTGCGGGGTGCCGCCGGGGACAGCCCTGCGTTGGACGATGAGGCCATCGAGGCCTTGATTCAGTCGCGAATGGATGCCCGCAGTAACAGGGATTGGGCAGAGGCGGACCGGATTCGGGATGAACTCAAGGAACTCGGGGTGGTGCTGGAGGATGGGTCCCAGGGAACGACTTGGAGGCGAAGCTGAATTTTTTTCACTGATCAGATTAAAAAACTGTTAAGAATTGTCGATATCAGGTTTATCAAGCCCAGTGGCAGCGTAAGTTCCTGACCCCAGGAACGGGAGATAAACCTTGAACAGGGGCAATTTGAGCAGTTTCGACGATGATCAGGAAGAGTGGCAATCAGTGCTTCACCACAGGAACCGACCGCAGAAAGCGGGAAGGCAGGGGCGAAAAAGGCCGCATTTCGATGAGTCTGAAAACACACCGGCAGGAAAAAGGCGCAAAAACAGGCGACCGGCAATAGATATCGAGTGACTCTGCTGCCTGTAAGGGCAGTGGACTAGTCGGGATGAAAAGTCTTTCCCAGCGCCCGGGGTGGTGCACCCCGCAGTTTATCCACCAGAAGTGCCAGGCCCGGCTTGTCTTCCAGCCAGCGCTGGACGCCCTTGTATTGGAGCAGGTTGATCAATACCAGCGCCAGGATCATCAAGGGGAAAGGGGCCATCTGAAAGACCTGCGCGGGGATGCCGGTCCAGATCCCCTGGAGCACGATCCCCATTACCTGCAGAAAGGCAAACAGGAAGGCACCCAGGGCGACGCGGATCGGGTGCCAACCTCCAAAGATGACGATTGCCAGCGCGATCCAGCCGAGCCCCTCGATCCCCTGCGGGCGGCCCCAGCCGGGTTTGATGCCCAGCGAGAAGGCCGCGCCCGCCAGGCCCACCAGCGCACCGCCGATAACGATGTACAGGATCTGTTTGCGCCGCGGGTCTATGCCCCGGGTATAGCAGGCCTCGGGGTTCTCACCCACTGCGCGGAGTTCCAGCCCCCGGCTGGTGCGATAGAAATACCACCAAACCGCCGGGATCAACAGCAGGCCCATATAGACCGGGAGGGGTTGCTGAAACAGAATGGGACCAAAAAAGGGTATCTCTGACAGACCGGGAATCTTCCAGGAGATCAATTGAGGGCCTTGTAGTCGGGAGTAAGGGTTTCCCAGGAAATAGGCCAGGTCCTTGCACATGAGCGTCAAGGCAAAGCCCACGGCCACCTGCAGCTGACCCAGATAAATGCCGAAAAAGCCTACCAGAAGCGCGATTGCCGCTCCGGTAACGGCGCCTGCCGCGAAGCCGAGGGTGAAACTGCCGGTCTCGAAGCCCACCATGAATGCAATCATGGCGCTGAGCAGGAGCGAACCGTCCAGCGACAGGTTTATCACGCCCGCCTTTTCGGTGATGGTCTCCCCGAGTGTGGCAATGATGAGCGGGGCCGCGGTGGCCAGGACGCTCGCGAGCAGTGCGGTGAGAGGCAGCTCGTTCAATCCGCGGCACCTCTCCTACGCAGGTGTCTGAACCCGAACACCAGCAGGGCACTCAGGACACAGGCGCCCTGGATGACGCCGGAGAGCGACGAGTCAAGCTGCATCATCATGGGCAACTGGATGCTGCCCACATTCAATGCCGCAAAAAACAGGGCGATGAAGGGGATCGGGGCGAGCCGGAATCCTGCGAGCATCACTACCAGCAGCCCCAGATAGCCGTAGCCGCTGGAGATCGCCGGGATAAGGCGGTGGTATACGCCGCTCACCTGGAGTCCGCCCGCCAGGCCGGCCAGGGCCCCGGAGATGAGAATCGCAATCAACATATAACGTTGAGAAGACAGGCCGAATAGAACCACTGCCCTTGGATTATGTCCGACGGCCTTGAGGTTGAGACCGAAGCGGCTGCGATTGAGTATCCACGCGGTAGCCAGGATCAGCAGGATCACCAGTGCGAGTGCAAAGGGCGATACGCGCCAGCCTTCCAGGGTGGGAAACCAGAGATCCCGCGGAAAGGGTTCGGTGCCGCTCATGGAGGCAATGCCCGGCCGTTTCCAGGGGCCGAAGATGAGCCACAGCACCAGGCCAATGGCCACGAAATTCAAGCCCAACCCGGCAAAGATCTCGTGTACCCCGCCGCGAATCTTGAGCCATCCGGCAAATAGCGCCCAGGCTGCTCCCAACAGCGCACCCGCCAGCAATGCCAGTGATAGCAGCAACAGGGGATGCCCGGATTCCACCCCCATGCGGAGTACCCCCGCAGAACCGATGGCACCCAGTACCATCTGTCCCTCGACGCCGATATTCCACAATCCGCTGCGAAACGCATAGACAAGCCCGACACTGCACAGGGTCAGGGGAACCCATACGTTCAGCACCCTGGCAACTTTCGACCACGAACCGAAAGAACCGGAGATCAGGTGGGTGAAGGCCTCGGTGGGAGAAGCACCAACCAGCAGCAGCAACAGGCTGGTGAAAACCGTCACAATGATGAGGATCAGGAACGTGTCCGTGAGATGTCGGCCAAGCCTGCCCATAGGGAATTCGCGGTTCATTTCCCCGTCATGGCTGCGGCCACATCCTGATAGTCGAGTTCCCCGATGGGAAGGTCACGAACAATCCTGCCGTCGAAGAACACCAGCACCCGGTCCGCAATATTCAGGATCTCGTCCAGTTCCGCGGAACTGAAGACAATGGCGCCACGGCTGGCGAACTGCCGGCGCAGGTGCTCCCATACCAGGCGGGCTGATTCCATATCCAGTCCCCGGGTGGGGTTCTCCAGGAGTGCCAAACTGGCATCCGGGGGCATTAGGGAGAGCAGCAGCCTTTGCTGGTTTCCTCCCGACAGGGATTCGGCGGTTGTGTGGGGGTGCCCCCGGATTCTGAACTGGGAAATGGCCTCGGCGGCCAGGACCTTCGCCGTGGCCATGCCGCAATTGTGCGCCAGTGCGAAATGGTCCTGGACGGTGAATCCCGGGATCAGACCTTCTTCAAGCCTGTCCGCCGGCAGAAAACAGCCACCGGCCTGCCGGAATTCTCTATGACCCATATTTCCCAAATCATTGCCAAGGGTACGAATCTTTCCCCGGGCCGGCTTGTCCAGCGCGGCGGCAAGCCTCAAAAACAGGCCCTGGCCACTGCCGGAGAGCCCGGCGAGTCCCACCACCTCTCTACGATGGATGGTCAGGTTGCATTCGCTGAGGCCTGTTCGCTCGCCGTCGGCGCTGACCTGGTCGAAAGACAACAGCGGCTCACCCCGGGCCGCAGCCTCCGATCTCGTATCCGTTTCCGGCGGCTTATCGAACATCATTTCCAGCAGCCGGGGAACCTGGAAGGGTGCCTGCGCCTCCCCGGTTACCATGCCATGGCGGAGGACGGTGACCCGGTCACAAAGTGCCACGACATCTTCCAGTTTGTGGGAAACGAGCAGAATGGTGCGGCCCTGATCCCGAATCTGGTGCAGTGCCCCGAAGAGTCGCTCCTTCTGGCGGTCGGATATGCCTGTTGTGGGTTCGTCCAGGATAAGAACCTGGACGCCGCGCCCCAGCAATCGCAGCAGTTCCAGCTGCTGACGTTCGCCGACGGTCAGTTTTTCCAGTTTCAGGGCGGGATCGAGCTGGAAGTGCAACCCGCCTGCCAGATCATTGAGGCGCTGTCGCTGCCTGTCCCGGTCAGAGTCCGGCTCCGCATCCCGCCCGACCATGAAGTTTTCCAGAACGGTCAGGGGCGGAAAATCCTGAGGCTCCTGGTAGAGCATGCCGATACCCGACTTGGCCGCGGTTGCCGGGTCCGCTTCCGCCATCTCCCGCCCGTCCAGGAGTATCCGGCCCTGGGTCCGGCTCAGATACCCCGTGAGAATCTTCATAAGGGTGCTCTTGCCGGCACCGTTCTCCCCGACCAGGCCGTGGATGGTGCCAGCCTCCACCTTGAGATCCACACCCTTCAGGGCATGGTTTTTGCCAAAGCGCTTGTGGATCTGCTGGAGTTCGACTTGCATTTAGCCAGTAACTAGTGACTAGTTAGTATCTGTTCAGAAACGCGTGTTTTCCAGAAACCACGTCATCCCGGCGAAGGCCGGGATCCAGAAAATTCAGCGACATACTGGATTCCGGCCTTCGCCGGAATGACGGAAGATGCTGTTTATGGACGGACACTAGTTACTGGCCCCGTCCATACCCTTAAGGAGTTGTTTGAGATACCAGATCTGCTCATCGCTGGCGATTTCACTGGCCTTCAGAAAAACCGAGCCGTCCTGGTAGTTCAGTGGGCCGGTAAAGGGCTGGATCTTCTTACTGCCCAGGCCATCAATGAAGGCGTCCAGCTTGACCCGGTTTTCCCCGTTCAGGGCGGTACCCGGGAGAAACCCTATAGCGCTGGTGTCTTTGTCGTTGATGTCTTCCCAGTCCGGACCGCTCCAGGTCCAGGCCTGCTTCCAGCTGTTGTCCATGACGGAGCGCGCCAGCCTTGTGTAGTCGGGACCCCAGTTGTAATAGGGAACCCCCAGACACGCATCAGGTGCACCTTCGCAACTGCCTACATAATCGTAGGGAACCGCAAAGACCTCCTTGCCCTCCCTGCGTTTCTGACCCGCCACAATCAGTGCCTCGGTGGTGTCTATGCCCGAAAGCACCACATCATGCCCCGTGGCCAGAAAATTCTGGACCACCTGGGTGGGATCCGCGGTGACACCCGGAATGTTGAACCAGAAACCGATCCAGGACACCTTGAATTTCAGCTCCTCGGCGGGCCTGCCCCGCACCTTGGTCCAGGCATGATGCGCACCCAGATAACTGGAGACCGCCAGGCGCCTCGTTTCCTCGTTGATCAGGGGGCCGAGGTACGCGATCTTGCCTGTCCGGCTGGTAAGGCCAGCCACGAAACCGGCCATCATCTTGCCGTATTCCATGCGCCCCATCAGGTTGCTTAGATTCTCGGGCGCCTTGCCTGTCAGGACGTCGTCACCGGAGACATGGACAAACTTGACGTCCGGATGCTGAGCGGCAGCTTCACGGATGCCGTCTTTCATGTCGTCGGAGTTGGCGACGATCAGTTTGGCACCCTTTTCCACCAGGTCTTCGACGAGCAGTGGGATGGTGATGCCGGGACGGTCCGCGGGGTTGACCTTATCGATATAAATCATTTTGGCCCCCGGGATCTTTTCCTCCACGTAGCGCCCGCCCTCGTAATGTGCCTGGCTCCAACCATGGTCGTTGTAAGGCCCCACCAGCAGCATGCCGAAGGTCAGCCCCTTGTCGGCGGCCAGCGCGGCGGGGGTGATGATCAGAAAAAACAGGGTCAGGACCAATGATCGGATTAACGAGCGCATCCTTGGATTCATGGAGAGCCTCATGGTTGATGT
>JAQYVO010000288.1 GCA_030145425.1 Chromatiales bacterium
GCCGATCCGCATACGGCCCCTAAACGGCAACTTTCAGTACATTCAAGACATTCTGGCAAATTCCCTGAACGTCGCCTTTGCAGCAACTCCGGACGTTCCCGTCATGCAATCTGTACTACCGAGTTCGGCCAGAACACGACACTCCCCGAGTTACTGCGTAGGTCGTAACAGCGGCAATTGTTGCCATTCACACCCAGTACTCAGTACTCAGTACTCAGTACTCACACCTTCCCTTTCCGATCAGCTGATTCCCACAATTGAATGTGTAGGAGCGTAATACCAGACAATCAGGGCCTTTTACATGAAAACCGACCAATGTCAGATACTCCAGGAAGCTGTTATTGATCCAGATCATTATCTCGCACTGCCTGCAAATATACATTCTTAAGGACAGGTGTACGCTATCTGTTATAGACAGCGAAAATGTTGCACTGATACAGGAATGATGTGACGAAACCCCATTACCTTGAAGACATATTGGTTCTGCTGGTGGCAATTACCATCATCCAGTTCCGGGTGGCAGTGCGCGACTGTAGTGAGCGTGTGGCGTGAATGGAAAATCATCCTCCGCTGACGCAGCGCCATATCCCTTGCCGGCTCCCCATGCCAGGCCACCTGAGGAGATTCTGGCCGATTTGCACGGTTCCCCGAACGGCCTTAGCCATGCTGAAGCAGACGCCCGCCTGCAACACTATGGACGTAACGCCCTGCCGGCGACTGAACCGCCGGGCATCGTACATGTATTCCTGCACCAGTTCGTCAGCCCGCTGATCTACGTACTGGTGGCAGCTGCACTGGTGTCGCTGGCAATCCGTGAGTGGTCCGATGCCGGGTTCATCTGCGCGGTTCTGCTGCTTAATGCCATAATCGGTACCGCCCAGGAATACTCCGCCCAGCGTGCGGCAAAGGCCTTGCAGCTGCTGGTGACTACGCGCAGCCGGGTCTTGCGCGAGGGCGATATCCACGAACTCGATGCGGAAGAACTGGTACCCGGGGATATCGTGCTGCTGGAATCGGGTGAACGCGTCCCGGCCGATATGCGTCTGCTTGCCAGCCATGACCTGGAGGTGGACGAGTCCCTGCTGACCGGTGAATCCGCTCCGGTGTTCAAGCGGGCGGACGGGCTGCCGCCGGTGGAGAGTTCGCTGGGTGACCGTGTGAACATGGCCTTTGCCGGTACGCTCGTCAGCCGGGGGCGGGCCCGCGGTATCGTGACAGGTACGGCACTGAACACGGAACTTGGGTACATTGCCTCTGCCGTGCTCGACAAGCCGCCCACCAAGGCACCACTGCTGGTGCGGATGGAACAATTTACCCGCCGCGTGGCCATCCTTATCGGTGTGGCGGCGTTGCTGATGGCCGGTGTCGCACTGGGTCGCGGCATGCCGCTGGACGAAATTTTCCTGCTTGCTGTGGCACTGGCGGTGTCGGCCATTCCGGAAGGGTTACCGGTTGCGCTCACAGTGGCATTGGCCATCAGCATGCGACGCATGGCACGACGACATGTCATCGTCCGGCGATTGCTGGCAGTGGAGGCGCTCGGTTCCTGTACCTTTATCGCCACCGACAAAACCGGCACCTTGACCATCAACCAGCTCACGGCACACCGGATTGTCTTTCCCGGCCACAAGCCGTGGGAGATCACCGGTGACAGCCTGGAACCGGAAGGCAGCATCCTCTCCCCACGGGGCAGCCCGTTGCCGGAGGAGGAGGCCATGCTGGGCTGGCTGTGCCAGACGGCGGTGCTGGCCAACGAGGGACTCCTCGCACGTCGAGATCACGGTTGGGTCCGTCACGGCGATGCCGTTGATGTTGCCTTGCTGGTGATGGCACACAAGGCCGGCGTGATACAGGCGGAGACCGTCAATGCCATGCCGGAGATTGCGACAATCCCTTTTGAATCGGAGCGACTGTTCTCGGCGAGCCTGAATGAGAAGGATGGCGGACAGCATGCCTTTGTAAAAGGGGCGATGGAACGCCTGCTGCCGATTTGCACCACCATGGCGACACTCGAAGGTCCGGTTGCGCTGGACCGTTCCGAGGTGGAACGGCAGTCGCAGGCATTGGCCACCCAGGGCTACCGTGTCATAGCACTGGCGGCCGGTGATATCAAACTGGGACCGCAGGAGGTGTTTTCCGAAGAGCACCTCGGAAACCTGACGTTGATCGGACTGGTCGGCCTGATTGATCCGCTGCGACCTGAGGCGAAAGCGGCCGTGGCGGCTTGCCGGGCAGCTGGCGTCCGGGTGGCGATGCTGACAGGCGACCACCCGGAAACGGCTTTTGCCATTGCCAGTGAACTGGAACTAGCGACCAGCTCGTCGGAAGTTGTTACCGGGCCGCAATTGAAGCAGGCGGAAGATGCGACTGCCGTGGACCAGTTGACCGAACGGGCGCTGGTATTTGCTCGTGTGGAGCCACAGCAAAAGCTCGAAATTATTCAGTCTCTGCAGCGCAACGGACACTTTGTTGCCGTCAGTGGTGATGGTGCCAACGATGCGCCGGCATTGCGCGCAGCCCAGGTCGGTGTGGCCATGGGTAGTAGCGGTACCGACGTAGCCCGCGAGACCAGTGATTTGATACTCACTGATGACAACTTTTCCTCGATTGTGGCTGGCGTCGAGGAGGGGCGTATTGCTTACGCTAACGTGCGCAAGGTGATTTTCCTGCTGATCTCGACCGGGGCTGCGGAACTGGTGCTATTTACCCTGGCATTGCTGACTGGCCTGCCGCTACCGCTGTTGGCGGTGCAGTTGCTGTGGCTGAATCTGGTGACCAACGGTATTCAGGATATCGCACTGGCGTTTGAACCGGGCGAAGGTAAAGAGCTACGTTGTCCGCCGCGACCGCCTCAGGAACCGATTTTCAACCGGCTGATGATCGAGCGCGTCGTCCTGTCGGCGTTGGTGATCGGGAGCGTTGCCTTCCTGTTATTTCAGTTTCTGCTGGAGCGCGGCTTTTCGCTGGACGAAGCACGCAATGGGACTTTGATGTTGATGGTGTTGTTTGAGAACATCCATGTCTTCAACAGTCGATCGGAGAACCTATCGACATTCCAGCACAATCCGATGCGTAATCCGCTGCTGCTGTTCGGGACGGCGGTGGCACAGCTGATTCACATCGGTGCCATGTATACCCCGTGGATCAGCGACGTACTGCATATTCAGCCGATCGCACCACAAAACTGGCTGGTGCTCCTGGGCCTGGCATTGACCGTACTGGTCGTCATGGAGCTGCACAAGGTATTCCGGCGGCGACTGGCAACATGCAGTGCTCCCGGTAATCTTGCGGGTTGAAACGTTGTTAATCTTGGTCGCTAGTCTTCAGAGTCGCGGTGAGCACGTTGCGCAATGGCAGGCTGCAGTCCTTCGGTGTTGATCTTATTGAATTGTCTGTTGAGTAAAAGCAAACAACTGATAAACCGGCCTGATTACATCATATAAACGTCCGATTTTTGCTGCTATTCAGACCTTCAGATATTTAGCCTGAATGACAGGAACGGGTCGTCTCCCGTCGTTTAGCCAAATCTTATATGGAATTAGTTCCTACGTCTGAGTTTGGGACAACTACGGACATACGCCAGGCACCAGGACAGGAACATGTGATTGGTCTTGTACTTCTCAGTTCGGCCAACTCCGGTCATTCCCGGTATTCCTGTGAACTTCCTAAAAGCAGCATCTCCGGACGTCCCCATCCTTCTCGTGCAAATCTCCTACAGGCCATAAACAGTCCTGCTGCGACTTGCGTGGGACGGGGCACACGCAGTGTGAATTATCGCCACCACAGTCCGTAAAATTATATAGTGCGCACACTGTCGCACTCACCATTTCGGTTGCAAAGGGGGGGTAGATTAATCACCAGAACTCAAGTTGTTGGCAAGTACTTAACCGTAGCTAAGGGCTAGATGGGGGGAGTTGTAATCCAATCTCGTTGTAGTATCTCAGGGCACCAGGATGTATGGGAGCCGTTAAGCCTTCTAGCATGTTCTCTTTTCTGACGGCCTTCAAGATAGGGGCGTAATTTCCCAATGATTCAAGGTCATCGAATACTGCTTTGGTAACGGCATAAACTATATCATCCGAAACCTTTGCTGAAGTAAGTAATGTTGCCTTTACACCAATCGTTTCTACATCTTTCTTGTTATCAGCGAGAGGATATAGTTCTACGGGAATAAACGATTTGGTATAATATCGGCTAGTAGACAAGATCTTTTCGATGTTAACTAGCGGAATAAAGCGAACACCACGAACTGAAAATGTGGCAAACTTGATGTCCTGACTTGGATGGCCGACCGTATGAAAAAAAGCATCTAATTTGCTATGAATTAGCATATTTAATCTGACATCCAGCTTTTCTTCATTCACTTCTATGTCTTTTTCCCATTCAATTCCGGCCGCATCGAAAGCATCTATGGAATTTTGTCGAGTGCCGGAACCAGGTAGGCCGATATCAACGCGTTTGCCTTTCAAATCAAGAATTGTATTTATACCCGAATCGCTGCCCGCAACAAGCGTGACAGATTCGGTATGCAGGCTGAAAACTGCACGTAGATCTTTCTGCGGCCCTTTTCCTTTCCATTCGGCTAAGCCATTAAACGCTTGATATTGACGGTCGGCCTGAGCGACTCCAAACTCAATATCGCCTGCCACAATCGCATTGATATTGGATACAGAGCCAGAGCTATATTTGTCTTGGAGTCGAAAGCCATGCGCTTCTTGATTTTTGTTTACGATTTTAGCAATAGCCTGTCCGGTAATATTGTAATTACCCCCGATAGCACCAGTACCAATGGTAAGTGGATGGCTACTTTCCTGCGAACACGAGGAAATCACGAATAATAAGAATAAGACCTGACAAATTTGCAAGATTTGCTTCACATAACTCGTGTGTTTCATTGATGTCATTACCTAATTGGTTGGTTTTCGACGTTGGGGATAGTTAGAATAGAAGCTATATCAGAAGAAGTCCACGCCATTGAGTGGTGGCACGCCATAGCTGTTTACCCTGTTTTCCATGACATCTTTTCCTTCACAGGCACGCTTCTAAAGTTGGATCTTTGAATCTAAGTGCATTTTCTGCTCATAACTCACTCTTTGCTCGCTACCAGATTGTTAACGTCTGGTTTTGTTGGTCTTACCAGACATGCAATTGAGAATACTGAATATCCGAGTCGATAGCAGTCGATAGCCACCTGAGTCTGAAGGTCCGAGTACAGTACAAACACGACATAATGCCCAAAACTCTGGACGTCTGGGTTGGGTCGACAAGGGACTATTGCGCTGCACAAATTCAATGTCTGCTAACTGGAAGGGGCTTGGGGTCTCGCTAAATTCTCAGCATTCTACTTGGTAGTTCTAAATGCAAATCATAAAGCAGACGGTGAGATTCGAGGATTGAACTACCGGAGTCGGCCACAACCGGGCATTCGATGGGAGCTACGAGAACGTCCGCTTCAAACGCACAACAGACCTTGATTGGGAAAGCAGCAACACCTGGAAAATCCGACTCACTGCGGTCGTTCCTTTCTGGCACCCACTACCACGTTCACCTCAATACACTTCTAACGCTTCCATCTCATTGCAGCGTAGAAAGATTTCAGCTATTCAAGCGCCGTTTTGTACCGAGAACTAGCACTGATGTCGCCCATGAGAGATACGCTTTACCGACTCCGCTGCACGGGCGAATTCACTGGACCGACTCATCGAACCAGTTCGATCTCACTAATCCGCCACTGTTTAGTAAAGAATGACTCCAGTGGGCTATACAATCGCAGGAGCGTGAACCACCCCTTCGTGGGGGCTGTCTGAATCCAGTTACCTCTTTTAACACCCTTGGGCTGCTCCGGTGAGAAGTAGATAGTCGTAGAACCGTCGGCACTGGCTTCGGCTGCGGGCGAGGGGTAGCTCTGGCTACCGGCGCGAGGAAAACGTTGCGGAGTCTGTAGCATTGAGCGCGTCTGGTTGTCATAAAGGGTGAGTGACCAGAATGCGGCAGCTGGGATGTTCTTGGGCAGAATCACCTTATAGGTCTTGGCACCATCAAACGGATTACCATCCGCATCCAGGAAGCCCATCAGGTACTGTGAGCCAACTCCCGGAATTCGCATGATCATGCCGGGGGAGTCGAGAGTATAACCGTAGTAGAACGCAGTGCGAGAATCGAGAGTGCGCGCGCCGGTCGGCGGGTTCGGTTTGAACATGCCTTCCTTGGTAATTTCAGGCGGCGGTGTCTCGAAATTGTAGCCGCCCTCCCACAGCATATTGCCCCAGTTGGAATCCTTGTAGTAATTCCAGTCGGGATGCTGTTCGGCGTAACGCCAGTTGAGAACTCGACCGGCTGCGGCGCCAACATTCGCTGCATCGCTGAGAATCTTCTTCATGCGCGCGTCCGGCTTGAAGGGCTTGCCCTTCACAATGCCGATGGCGGCCAGCTGACCAGCGAGTTCGACATCGTAACTGGTGGCGGGCTCCTGCTGGACATTTTCGTTGATCATCTCGAAGAAGCCATAATCGCTGGGGGGAATGGTATTGAACACCTTGCCGCTACCCTCGACGAACTTGGTCGCTGGCACCGCGGGATTCTTAGCCATTCGGGCCTTTCCTTCAAGTGCTGTTGCAAGACTTGTCCCAAAACCACCCGGAGTATAAGGATAAATCTTCATGGTCTTCTTGATCGATTCAATCGCTGGCTCGGGGTCATTGTTCTCCAGGTAGGCGCGTGCGGCATACAACACGCGGTTGGTCTTCGAGTGGGCGACGAAGAAGCCGCTATCCGGCAGCGGACCGTCATAACCTGGGGGCACTAGCAGGTACTTGCCGCCCTCGCCCCGGTCGGGACCGGGATATCCGATATCGATAATCCATGAAAACCACATGTCGTTAATCGTGCCGACCCCCTTGGGAGGTTGTTCAATCACCATAGGTCCATTGCTCAAGTCCACGCCGGACATGTAATAGAGGGTGTCCGCGTTGGCTGTGAGGAACAGGGAGTTGGAATCCATTAGATCGGAGAAAATCAGTACCGCGTTATCCCCGGCTCCCGCACTGTTAAAACCCTTGGCGAGACCCAGTGCCGAGGCGCCACGGAAACTGTTGTTGTAAACACTCAATGCGTTGCTGAAGGCCAAGGCATCGAATACCTTGCCGGCACTTTCCGCAGATGGCGCGCCATCCTTGAAATGCAGCGTACCAATACTCGTTTCAAGCCTATCTGGTGTGCCCAGAGATTCCAGGACTCCTTGGGAAACCTCTGCGGCGACCCCCATGGGTAATCCCAGTGAAACAACGAGTGTAGTTAAGAGCAAGGGAGCAGAACGAGAAGTCATAGATAACTCTCTATTGGGTTGATTTAAGCCTAGATGTCCGAGCGGATGTGCACATGTCTGTATATGGTATGGTATGAAGTAAACTTATCATGGATTGGGTATGGAACAATAGCGTTACGACTGCAAGGCCAAAATATGCTCAATCAATTGGAATCCGATACATTAGTTGAAACATTGCCTACAAATCTGCTGACATTCCTTAGCTGCAAATGCCTCCTCACAGGTGCGGCTCCTGGAACTTTGTTCATCCGGGGCGGCAGCAGATCCAGCTCATGTCACTTGATGGTATCCTTGCGATCTAGGTCGCCTACATACTATTGCACAGCACAAGGTGAGGGTCCGCTATCTGGGAGTAATGCCTATAATCTTGGAAGCTGACGTTCAGACTCAAGAATCGTACAACCGGTCCCGGCCAGGAAGAGACATTCTGACCTCTACTGACGACCGTCAGCTGAATGCTGGAAGCGGCTTATGGTCATATCACCGATAGCAAATGGAAAGGAAGAGACAGCGATGCGTACATTGAAAGGTTCGGGACGATATAGTAAGGCAGTTGTCGCTAGCGCGGTGCTGGTGGCCTCCTTCACCGCAATCGGCGCTTCTGAAGGTCCGTCAGAAGACTGGCAATACGGTCTTTTGATCTATGGCTGGCTGCCGAGCATCAATGGGGACCTGAGATACAGCCCCGCTGGCTCCAGCGGCAGTTTCGACGTTGACGCGGATAAGATAATCGACAACCTGCAGATGACTTTCATGGGCTCTTTCGAAGCAAGAAAGGGCAAGTGGTCTGGATTTACGGACGTCATCTACCTGGATATCTCCGGCAGTGATTCGAAATCGGTGACCGCACCCGACGGTATGACAAAGACTCTGCTCGATGGGAGCCTGGAGCTCAAAGGCTGGGTCTGGACCCTGGGGGGCTCTTATACCGCCTGGCGCAAAGAGGATTCACACCTGGATCTGCTCGCCGGCGCCCGGCTTTTGTCGCTCGACACAGACCTCTACCTGACAGGTGGCGGGCCGCTCCAGCGCGACCGAGATATCTCAAAATCTGTCAACCTGTGGGACGGCATCGTGGGTGCGAAGGGAAAACTCATGCTTGACGACCATTGGTTTGTGCCCTACTACGCCGATGTGGGCACGGGAGACAGCGAGATTACCTGGCAGGCAGCAGGCGGTATCGGCTACGCCTTCAAGTGGGGGGAGGTCAGGCTGAAGTACCGTTACCTCAAGTACGATCAGAGCGGTGACGAACTCCTCCAGAATGTCGCATTCGGCGGGCCCCAGCTTGGCGTCGGTTTTCGATTCTGACTCCAGATCCGGTCTTAACCGGATCGTTATGGCGTCCTGCCTATGATGCGAAAGTATCCCACCGGGACGTAGAAGTATCGGAAGATGTACATGGCCTCACATCCCGCAAATACAGCCCAGTATTTGAGTAGGCAATTGACTATGAACCAACAAGAGGAGAATCGGTAATGTTTGAGCGACAGCTATACTCACGCATGGCCCGGCTGGCCACGGTGATGACATTGGTTTCAGGTATCCTGCTGTCCGGGACGGCCTTCGGCCAGCAGGCAGGAATCGATCCCCAGGCCGGGAAGCTCCTTAAGGCGGCGATCACCTACCTGGCGGATCAGCAGCAGTTCAGCCTGCATACGCAGAACACCCTCGAGGACCTGCTCGACTCGGGGCAGAGGGTCGATATCGACGTTTCGGCACTTGTCACCGTCGGCCGGCCGAACAAGCTGCGAGCGGAGCGCAAGGGCGATCTTGTGGATCAGGTGTTCTACTATGACGGTAAGCAACTGACCCTCCAAAACCCTTCGGCCAACGTCTATGCGACGGTGCCCGCACCCAAGACCATCGAGGGGATGCTCGATTTCACGCGTGAGTCCCTCGGGCTCATCGTCCCGGCCGCCGACCTGATATATAGCAACGCCTACCCGCTGCTGATGGAGGATGTGACTTCCGCGAGGGTCCTCGGCAAGACAGTGATCAACGGGGTCAGGTGCAATCACCTCGCCTTCAGCAGACCGGGCGTCGACTTTCAGGTCTGGATTGCGGACAGCGGACAGCCGCTCTTTCAGAAGTATGTGGTCACAGACACGGCAACCCCTGAGCTGCTGAGTGTTACGACGGTGATGAGTAACTGGGCCGTCGGGGCGGCGGTGGCAGACACCAGCTTCACCTTTGTGCCCCCCGAGGAAGCCTCGGAGATCACATTCATGCGGCTCGATGCAAGCAGCGGCTCCAGCCCTAAAGACCCAACAGGAGCAACCAAATGAAGACGATTTTCAAGAGCGCGGTTCTCGTTATCTGTATGGGCCTGATGTTCATTATCGATGCGCCCAATGTGCCGCATGGATTTCCGCTGCAACTCCAGCTGGTTCCGGAAGCGTATGCGATTTTCGGTGTTCGACGCCGTGCCTTCCGCCGGGGTGTGATCATCGGCGGCAGCGCAGCGGCAGCAGCGGCGTACTATAATCAACCGGCAGCCCAGAGTCAGCCTGTCGCTGCACCGCCCCCGCCACCTCCTTCTGCCACCGGCAAGCCACTGCCACTGGGAACCGTCGTGCATAGCCTCCCGGGCGGCTGCACCTCCACACCGGTGGGCGGGGTGAACTACTACTACTGCGGCGGAAACTTCTACCGCGCGGTGTTTCAGGGCAACAGCTTGGTCTATGTGACCGCCAAACCATGATCGGGCACTGGCCGGATCCGGACCGGAATCAGCGTAAACCCGGCGGTGGGCGCATACATGCAATGCACCTGCCTGCGTGCAGGTTGGGCCGCCGGGAGGCTGCCAGACCGAACCTACCAACAAATTAGGAGAAAGACCATGCATCATAGGTTACCGGACAAGAAACCGCTCAAGCCAAGGTATCTTTTTCTCGCTCTGCTGTGTCTTGCCGTTGGCGGCGCGTCGGCCGCGGCAGGCACCATTGAGACCACCGGCGTGCCTGGCTCACCGAGCGCCACCACGACTATCAACGGTAAGCAACTCCCGCCGATGCCGGACGAAAAGTTCGGCGGCAGGATCGAGCGCAACGTTCTGCAATCCAAGCCCTACTGGCCACCCCGCGTGGTGCCGCCTAAGGGCGCGCCGAACGTTCTGCTGATCATGACCGACGACTCCGGCTACGCCGTGCCCAGCACCTTCGGTGGTGTGATTCCGACGCCGGCGCTGGACCGGATCGCCAACAACGGCCTGCGCTACACGAACTTCCATTCCACGGCGGTGTGTTCGGCAACGCGCGCGGCGCTCATCAGCGGGCGCAACCATCACCAGATGGGCTACGGTACCGTGTCCGAAACGGCGACCGGCTTCCCCGGCTACAACAGCGTCATGACGAAGGACAAGGCGACGGTCGGCAAGATCATGAAGGACAACGGCTACGTCACATCCTGGTTCGGCAAGAACCACAATACGCCGTCGTTCCAGTCGTCTGCGATCGGGCCGTTCGACCAGTGGCCGATCGGCCTGGGCTTCGAGTACTTTTACGGCTTCATGGGCGGGGATACCAATCAGTGGCAGCCGGCCAATCTCGCCCGCAACACGACCTATATCTATCCGTTCGAGGATAACCCCGGTTTCAACCTGACCACCGCGATGGCGGATGAAGCCATTGCCTACATGAAGCGAATTGATGCCCTCAACCCGGAGCAGCCGTTCTTCGTCTACTACGCGCCGGGTGGCACACACGCGCCGCACCACCCGACACCGGAGTGGATCGACAAGATCAGCAAGATGCATCTGTTCGACGAAGGCTGGAACAAGCTGCGCGAGACTATCTTCGCCGAGCAGAAGAAGCTCGGTGTGATCCCGGCGGACGCGAAGATGACCCCGTGGCCGAAGGATCTGTTGAAGGAGTGGGATCAGCTCTCGGCTGACGAGAAGAAGTTGTTCATCCGCCAGGCAGATGTTTTTGCCGCCTACGTGGCCTATACCGACCACGAAATCGGCCGTGTCATCCAGGCCGTCGAAGACCTGGGCAAGCTCGACAATACGCTGATCATCTATATCAACGGCGACAACGGTACCAGCGCCGAAGGTGGTCTGAACGGCACACCGAACGAGGTTGCGGCAGTCCAGGGCGTCTCCCTGCCGGTGGAGGCACAACTGAAATATTATGACGCCTGGGGCTCGGACCTGACCTATCCGCATATGTCGGTTGGCTGGACGTGGGCCTTCGACACGCCGTTCTCCTGGACCAAGATGGTGGCGTCTCACTTCGGCGGCACCAAGCAGGGCATGGCGATCTCCTGGCCCGAGGTGATCAAGGACAAGGGCGGTATTCGCAACCAGTTCCACCACGTCATCGACGTCGTGCCGACCATCCTGGAAACGGCCCGGCTCAAACAGCCCGAGGTGGTGGACGGTATTCCGCAGAAGCCGATCGAAGGCGTCAGTATGGCCTACACCTTCGACAAGAAGAACGCAGACGCCGCTTCGACCCACAAGACCCAGTACTTCGAGATGCTCGGTGATCATGCGATCTATCACGACGGCTGGATCGCCAGCAGCAAGGTCATGCGCGTACCGTGGGACAACAGCGGTAAGGGCCACCCGGATCCTGCGGGCTGGCCGTGGGAACTGTACGACCTGAGCAAGGACTGGACGCAGTACGAAGATGTGGCGGCCAAGTATCCCGAGAAAGTGAAGGAGATGGAGGCGCTGTTCTGGAAGGAGGCGGAGAAGAACCAGGTCCTGCCGCTGGATGCCACCACCTTCACCCGCCTGGTTCAACCGCGCCCCAGCCTCGCGGCCGGCCGCACCGTGTTCACCTACTCCGGTAAAAATACCGGCACGCCCAACGGTGACGCACCGAGCATCATCGCGACCTCCTACAACTTCAAGGCAGAGATTGATGTTCCAAAGGAAGGTGCTGAGGGCATGATCGTGACCCAGGGTGGCCGTTTCGCAGGCTATGGCTTCTATTTGCTCAAGGGCAAGCCGGTGTTCACCTGGAACCTGGTTGATCTCAAACGCATCAAGTGGGAAGGTCCGGAGATACTCACACCAGGCAAGCACACGCTTGAATTCGACTTCAAGTACGACGGTCTGGGCGCCGCCACGCTCGCGTTCGGTAGCCCCAGCGGCCTGGGCCGCAGCGGCACGGGCGTACTCAAGGTCGACGGCAAGGTTGTCGCGACGAAGAAGATGAAGAGGACCATTCCAATGACGCTGCAATGGGACGAGAACTTCGACGTGGGCGCCGATACCGGCACACCGGTGGACGATAGGGATTATCATGTACCGTTCAGATTTAACGGAAAGCTCGACAAGCTGACCCTTACCATCGACCGGCCGAAGCTCTCGCCGGAAGACATCAAGAAGCTCGAGACGGCCATGCACAACAACCCGGCGAGCGAGTAACCCTCGAAATGGGGGCGGGGCCCCGTGCCTCGCCTTTCCGGAAGATCCACGGCATGGTGTTGCATCGTTCCGCGGTGTACATTGGAAATGTCGAATGCTACTCGTCAGCGAGGAGATGAAATATGCATTTCTGTCGTTTGATAGCCTGTATTCTTGTGGTTTTGGCCATTACCGGCTGCGCCAGCCGGCCGATCAATGAGCCGATCACCCAGGTCGACCCAAGGACCGGTTACCGTCCCTATCTCCGGATACCGAAGCTGCAGAACAATGACCCGAGCATGTTGTTTGTCCTCTCATTCTCCGGCGGTGGCACACGGGCGGCAGCGTTCTCGTATGGCGTCCTGGAAGAGCTCCGCAAAACCGATGTGGTGGTCAACGGTCAGCGCCGCCGGCTGCTCGACGAGGTCGATCTGATCACTGGCGTTTCGGGAGGGAGCTTTACGGCGCTCGCCTACGCCCTTTACGGTGACCGGCTTTTCTCCGAGTATGAGGAACGTTTCCTCAAGCGGGACGTGCAGGGGAAGCTGATTGCCCGTGCCATGAATCCTTTCTACTGGCACAAGTACATCGGTGGCAGCGCCGGGCGTTCGGAACTCGCCGCGGAGTATTACGACGAGATCCTGTTCGAGGGCGCAACATTCCAGGATCTTCTTGAAAAACCCGGACCGGCTGCGCTTGCAACCGGGACCGACCTCTCGACCGGATCGCGGCTCGCCTTCTTT
>JAQYVO010000322.1 GCA_030145425.1 Chromatiales bacterium
TTTCGACATCAGCACCTACCAGGAGGCTGTCCAGGGCACCAAGACCACCCTGCTCCCCTCCATCGACGGACTCTCCTGGGGCAATCCCCTACCGGGTCCCTTCCTCTGGCGGGCGAAACAACTCTACGATGCGGGCGCCCCTGGAATCTATGTCTACCAAGCCGATGCACGCGTCTTGGGTCCGCCGCAGGACCGCCGCACCATGCGCATGCTCGGCAGCAGCAGTGCCATCAACGCCTACTGGGAAGAAGACGCACGCCTGCGTCCGGTGCGCAGCAAGGGCATCTACATCACCCGGAATATGCAGGTGCAAGGTTGGTACGGCTGGCAACGCCTTCGCGTCTGGACCGAAGGCGTCGCTCCGGGTCCGATGGAGTTTTACATTGACGACAAACTCGTCGACACGAAGCCCGGCCCGCCCTACCTCCTCGGCACGGAAAATCGATCCTCGGACGGCATTCTCCCCAAAGGCGATCACAAGCTCCGCATCCGCGCCCAGGATGGCGACGGCTGGCTCGAGCAGACCTTTGCGATTAAAGTCGCGGGTTGAGCAAAGCGTAAGGAAAAGGAACGGTACTCAGAGCCATTGATGTTCCCAACCTTTCTCAGTCGCCAAGCATCGGTGTTCCAACCACCGTTTGCACGACAAGGGCCTCGGGCACGTTCAAAGACCATCCGTTCGCATCCACTTTCGTGTCGGGGACGAGTCGACAGGCGTTGGACAGTTCCTGGGCCGTCATTGCGGATGCTTTGAGATAAACGGGCGATTC
Source organism: Chromatiales bacterium (assembly GCA_030145425.1). Lineage (GTDB taxonomy): Bacteria > Pseudomonadota > Gammaproteobacteria > Chromatiales > Chromatiaceae > JAHEHQ01. The sequence continues at coordinate 771 of JAQYVO010000322.1, forward strand.
GCCCAGTGGCACCATCCCATCGCTTTGGCGTTCGCCGTTGTTCAGGACACCGGGTGCCCAAACCACCATCGCCGCACCGTCATGGACATCAAAGACGTAGCCATGAATACCGCTCGTGCTGTGGTCCGAAAGGGTTTCGGGTTTCTGAAAGGGGGCCACGAATTTTGGGGCAGGGCCCAGCAAGCGCGACAGGGCGGCCTGGGCCGCGAATGCTTTCTGCGGAACAGCCTCTGGATCCAGAAGGGGGTTTTCGAGGTCCATCAGGCCGTTGTTAACCACGCCCTCAAGCCCTGAATGCCAAAAGATCTTCTCTACCCCGTGAGCCAACAGGATTACCGACAGGCGCACCATGTAATCGGCGGCTTCGCGTTCATTGGTCTGCTGGCGGTTGGCCGACCAGTGGTTCGCGTTTGGCGGCATCCAGAGCCTCCAGGGCTTGTCGTCGGTGGCCCAATAGCTCAGTTCCGTGGCCCAGATCGGCTTACGGCCACCGAGTGCGTCCATCTCGCCAAGAATACGCTTCATCCACGGTATGAAGGACTCGGGAGCATCCCTCTCGGGGTAGGGGTGCAGGTTGTAGATGTCAACGTAGTCCAGTCCCCCTTTCCGAATAAATTCGTCTCCCAGAGCGCTGCTCGCCATGATAGAAAGCCCGCCGATCACCTGGCAGCTTGGGTCTGTGGACTTCATGGCGGCAGAAGCGCCCTGCAACAGTTCAAGGTAGGTGTCCACCGTGTATCCTCCATCGGTGGGCAGACAGTACCACGGCACCCAGAGCGGCTCATTGAGAAACTCCCAATACCTCACCCGGTCTTTGTAGCGTTTCACCGAGGCCGCGACAAAGGCATTTAAGCTGGGACGATGAAACGCTGCGGGCGCATAGGCCCTCCGCTTGACCGGGCTTAGCTCGCCCGTCGGCGCTTCCGAAGACCAACTCGCCGACGGCTGGGATGGAAGAAGGGGCAGTAGGTGCATACCGACATCCTGGATTCGGTCCACCTGACGGTCGATCTCTGCGAAATCGTAGACTCCCTCGGTGGGTTCGACGGAGTCCCATTTCATCGACCAGTCACGCGCCCAGGTAATACCGGCCTTTTTCAGTTGCATGCACGCAGCCACGGTCGTGGGCACGTGATTGAGTCCGAAGGGCGAGTCGTCCCACGGGTACGTATCGACCACCGCCATCTTGATCGTTCGGGTGTGTGCTATGTCCCCAACATTCCACGAAAAGTGAACCTTGTAGTACCCCGCGCCTGGCACCTTCACGGGCAGGAAGGCCATGGCACGCCCCTTGGCAGAGACCACCAGCACCGTGGAGAATGTCGGCCCCCGATCACCGAAATAGTTTTCGAGATCCACGCGAACCGTGGCGGTGGCATCCGCTGCTGTGGAATTCGAGCCGAAGAGCGTGAAACCAATCGGCTCTGTCACATCGAAGAGATTGCCATAGTGTCCGCTGTCGATACCGATCTCGACTGGCTCGCGCTGGGTGTATGGGGTTGGCTTCAGTGTTGACTCGTCGTCCGTAGCCACCCCGACTGGCGATGTTTCCAGTTGAACGGCGTCAATCCATACCGTTGCTGAAGCGTCCGGTGCCGCGCTGAGGTTGGGACCCATCGCCACAAACACGTCGGGGCGATAGGCCACCATTGAGAAGGAGTAACGAGTCCAGTCCCGAGTGAGTGTCACACGTTTCGAATGAGTGTCTTTCCCATAGTTTGCATTGATGTCGCCACCGAAATGAAACACAAGATCAGCTGGAACGCCATCATGATCGGCACGCATATAGGCGGACAACACATAGGTTTCGTCAACACGCACCTCCATCCAGCCCAGGTTGGCTGCGAGGGGGGCCGCCTGTATCACCGCCCTGGATGGACCCAGCCCATAATCGGAATGGGTGACTTCCGTCAGGCCTGGCCCGAGTTCGATACGAAGGCAATGCGTTCCGTCAACGGCATTCCCGACCTGTACTTCACCAAACAAGCCACATAAATCCCCACCGCTTATCGTACCCTTTCCCCATGAGGACCAGCCATCCGCGCCCATTTCGAAACTGCTGTTTGGTAGCAGATTTTTCGCGTCAATCGACGGGATGGGGGGATTCCATCGGGGCGGCGCGGCGACGGCCAGGGCACTGCCTGTAAGCACGACGATGAACAGGGCAATATAACGTTCAATCTTCGACAGGAAGCGTAGTATCATGCGTATACCCAGAATCAGAATCTGGTGTATTGCCAATTTGGCGATGCGACTCTATCTGTATCAGGCAGAGATTATAGCCCATGGCTGGGTTTTGTGTTAAAAAATATTCCCCGCCTCAGTCCGTAAACGATAAATAACTTACTGGTTTTCAGTTCCACCACGTTGTCGCGTCTCTGGCGAGATGTGGGAAGCGATCGGCGATCGCTGTGTCCGTCTCGCCAGAGACGGACCGACGTGACGAAATCGAATGGACACCAAGCTTAATTCATGAACGGAA
>JAQYVO010000070.1 GCA_030145425.1 Chromatiales bacterium
ACGCAGGTTCGAGCGGATTGGTAACATCGATCACCTGCAAGCCCATTTGACTGTTGGCTACAAGGGCGTAGTCATCTGTTCCCGGCGGGGCCATCTCGCTGGCAACGTCTACGTCCAGCGCACTGCCTTCGAGGCTGTCCAGTACAGCCACCTCCTCAATTAGATCAGGATCGGTGATGTCATAGATATGTAGTCCGGCGCTGCCGGCAGCCACATACAAATAGTCGTGCTCACGCGACGCTATAGCGTCGTGGGTTGACAAGTAGCGGGTGTAGGTATCGAGCCCCGAGACGCCGGGCAGATCCAACCCGCCGACCAGTGTTGGAAACGAAAAGTCCGGCAACAAGCTTACTACCCTCACCCCAAAGCTGGGATCAGCCACGTAGGCGCGTGCGGCAAAGGGGTTGCCCTTTTGGAAATGAGCGTAAAGTGCTAGATCAACAGCATCGATCTCTGTCAATGACCCAACGATGTTAGGCGCGGTATGGTCGACGATATCCACCACCACCAGGCCCTCCTCGCCGGCGGCTACGAACAGGTGGATGCCCCACGCAACCGCTTTAACGGCGGTTGGGATCGGTACAGTGGACACAAGTTGCAGTTGTGTCGGGTCTTGGTTGTCATAGATGTTGATGCCGACTCCGGCCACGACAACGTACAGATAGCGGGCTGCGCGGCTCACATCAATCGCATCAATACCATTCAGGACTGTAACAGGGCCAACAGGAATGCCGCTCCGCATGTCGTAGATCGACAGCCCCGCATCTCCCGCAGCAACGTACAAGTAGTCGGTAGTACCCTCGATAATGTTGGGTAATGAAGCGACGGCCAGCGGTGCTGTATCCAGGGGCAGCGTTCCAACCAGCGTGGGGGTGTTCGGATCCGTCCCTCGATCGAAGATTCGCACACCATCGCTGCTCGCCACGAAGGCGTGTGTCCTGGCCAATGCGTAGTTACCCGAGCCCAAGCCCAGTGACGGCGGCGAACGGTGACACTCGGCGCAGCTCCGTACCTCGCCTTCTGCCCGAACGGTGTGCGGGTTGACCGGGTTTAGCGCCAGACCCGACAGACCCTTGATCACCGTAGCGGGCATTACGAAGTCAAGGATTTTACTACCGTCGGGTGCGGTGACATCGGCCACAGCCTGACAACCTACAATATATGGCGAAATCTTGCCTTTTCTATTGGGCCCCATTGAGAAATGCTTGAAGGATTCAAAGACCTTGTTCTTGGTTCGAGCTTGACCAAGCTCTTCCTGCCGTGTCACTAGATTGAGACCGATGGACCGTTCGTCACGTTCCAGGTGACACCCGAAGCAATTGGGTGTCCAGGAAGTATGGCATGCGTAGCACTCGAGTCCGCCTTGATCCTTGAGATGGTTCGCATTCATTGCGCCTGCCGCCCGCTCGTTATAATCATCCGAATTGGGATCCACGACATCCTGGACCTGCTTAACCTGATGGTCCAGCCCTGTGACTTTGGAGGTCAATAAGAACGTACCATTTTCCTCTTTTATATTGTTGAGTGGGATGCCGTCTTTGTCGATGAAGGTGGCCTTGGCGGTGGGTGTGCCATGGCAGGTCTTACACCTGATCTTTGTGGCCTGATCCATGTGCCCGTAGATGTTCCCGTCGCCCATAACGCCGCCTTCGGTATGGCAATCGATGCAGTGCATACCCTGCTCGTGATGGAGATCCGGCGGATTGGTTTCAAGATCGCTGTAATGGTAATTCCCATTGAATTTCACATCAGTGGTCCCCGCTACCTCAGGGCCGGATGGCAGACGCGGCGGCATTTGTGCCCTGCCGGTGAAACTCAAACCGATGCGTGCACCGCGGTGATGGCAGTGCAGGCACTGGTCTGTGGGAATCGCATTGGTGATGATGTGAGTCATTGGATGCCCAGGCTCCTGGTGGTCGATTGAGGCATCTGCGCTACGCGATAGGCCGTCATTAGCATATATCATGTGGCACGCTGCACAGCCGTCGGCACGGTATACGCCCTCTGCTCCGATGGCCCCGCGGTATCCCTTGCCCCGGGACCAGAGATGGCACCGTGCACAGACTTGACCGGGTACGGCAGCGAAGTGCGTGGAGATCTTAGATGGATCGCCGGATGGATCGTAGGTGATCAGATCCAGCAGGCTCTGCACAGCCCCATGCTCCGTCGGCACGTCACCGTCGTCGTCACCAATCGCGAAGGTACCATAAAGGGGCGTCTTGCTATCGACGACGCCATTCAGGTAAAGCCCGCCGGCGTAATGGCCCGCCGCTGTGGCCATAAGGCCTTTCTTAATAACCGCTGCTTCGTGTGCGTGGCAGCTACCACATGTACGGTCCACCACGCGGAGATTCGACGGATTTACAAATTGTTGGTACGCCAGGTCATAGTCGAGCGGCGGGACGGTTTCGTCCATGATTACCGGCAGCGTAGGCTGCACGTGGGCTTCTTCCTTGGTAGTGGCATGGCGATCCCCGCCGTGGCAATCGACACAATCGAAGCCGAACTCATTCACACTCTCGTTGCTTGCATCCCCGGACTCTTCTTCTGGGAGCTCGTTATCCACCACCAGATTCTGTACGACAGGGGTAGCATGGGTCTGTCCAACCGTCCACAAGACCATTACCTGCACAATCAATACCAGGACGAACGTACCGCACTGAATCTGCTTATCACGGTTATTGCACAGGCGCATGATTAAGTCCTCCTGATTTATTTTTTCAATCTTGTTTTATACCTCTGATGACTCGGCCATTCCTTGATTCACATCAAGGGAGAAGAGAAGAAATCACTACCGAACACTCCCAGAGTCTATAAAATTAATCCACCCCTTCCTCAGGCATCTAGTCGAGTGGGGCCAGGAATCCTGGTAGCAGAACTATGACGCTTCGTTGCTCCTCAAAGCAGGGCTATTTGTTGGTCGTTGAATGACAGCTTTGGTCAACATAGAAGTCTGATAGCCGGATGTCTATGCCCGGTTTCCGCTGCTTTTCAGACGTTCAGATATTTTGCTCGAATGACGGGAACGGGTCGGTTCCCGCCTTTTAGTGAATTATCAAATAGTTATTTGCTAAACGACCGGTTCCGGGCAGATACCTGCCGTTCCTGAGACCAGAACCCTGGTTGCTGACTGAAACAGTGAACACGTACTTCCGGCCAGAAAGCGACATTCCCAGCGTCAACGTGAAGGTCTCAGATGCAGCATTAGTTGCCGTTCCCCTCAGACAATCTGTACTACCGAGAACGCCCTTTAGCGGAAACTTATACAGAATCAGTCTGTAGGTCGCGTTCCGGACAGGCCTTTGGCCAGGTAAACTTGAACTTCGCCCCTTCGCCTTCTCGGGATTCCAATGTTATAGA
>JAQYVO010000131.1 GCA_030145425.1 Chromatiales bacterium
CATAATGTTCTGCAAGCCGGTACGCTTCCACCTGCTCGTGCGACTTCAGGTACGCGACGATGGCGTTCTCAACCTCAGCCTGCACCCCGATCACCATGTTTCGATAGTCCACCAGTTGCTCCTGAAACACGGCATCCTGCATCCTGATGTTTGACTTGATCCGATCATAGTTAAAGATGTTCCAGGTAAAAGAGCCGAAGATGCCGAGTGTAAGGCTGTCGGAACTGAACAGATCTCCAATGGCTTTGCTATCGGTGCTGTTGGTACTCGAACCGATGCCACCGCCGATTGAAAACTGCGGGTACAGATCGGCGACCGCGATACCGATCTGTTGACCCTGCGCCGCAAGCTGCCGCTCCGCGGCGCGTACATCCGGTCGCCGCCGGATCAGGTCCTGGGGCATGCCAATTGCGATCTGTGGCGACACGGTCGGGATTGGCGCGGGATCGGCGAGCAGTTCGTCGATCTCACCCGGCAACTTACCCAGCAGGGTGGCCATCGAGTTCTTCGCTTGTTGCAGGGCCAATTCGGATCCTGCGACCTTGGCCGTGGTGTTGTAGAGTAAGAGCTGAAACACATCCAACCCCGTCTCACTGGTCTCGCCGGCTTCAAGACGCGCGCGGGCGAATTCCACGCCCTTATGCTGGAGCGCAATGTTATCGTGCGAGATATCCAATAGTCTCTGGTAGGTGCGGATCATCAGGTAGGTCTGCGCCACCTCGGAGATCAGGGATACCATCGCATCATCATAATCGGCGACACTCGCGTCGAGTCCCGCCGCAGCCTGCTGGACCATCCGCCGGAATTGGCCCCAGAAATCCACCTCCCAGGCCAGACCAAATCCGAGACTGTAGTTTGCGAATTCATTTTCAAGCAACGGAAGATGGTCCATCGCGTTGTTACTCAGTCGTTTGGCGCTGGCTGACCCGGTGAGTGCCTGTTGCTGGGGAAATTGGTTACCCATGGCAATCGCGAGAGACTGCTGAGCCTGTAGTACCCGCAACCCGGCCGAACGAAGCGTCAGGTTCTGAGACAGCGCCTCCTCGATGAGCTGATCGAGCACAGGATCGTTGAAGGCGTTTTTCCACCACTTCGGATCTGCCAATGGCTGGTCATTGAGCTGTGGGTCGTCAAGATCCCCCCATTCGGACATCACGTTCGCCGTGTCCTCGGGTGACTCGTACTCGGGTCCGACCATCGTGCAACCCGTCGTCAAAAGAACCATTGCGAAACACACGCTCAGCGTGCCCCGGCCAAGCAACAGACGGACGATTTTCATCATTGGGATGCTCCGGGTTCAGCGCTGGTCTCGCCGGTTCTGACCATGACCGAGGCGGTCGAACCGACGCGCAGTTGTATCTCGTCGGGTACGTCGATCAGCCGGACACGTACCGGGATGCGCTGGGCCAGTCTTATCCACTCGAAGGTCGGCGAGACACTCGGCAACAGGTCCGTGGACGGTGCACCGTCCGACTGGGCTATGCCCCAACCGAGACTTTCGACCTGTCCTTCGAGCGGCGTATCCGGGTAGCTCATCAACGTTACCACCGCCCGGTCACCCGACTTGATGCCTGCGGTGCTGGTCTCTTTGAAAAAGCCGTGCACCCAGTAACTGTTGACATCGATCAGGGCCAGCACCGGCTGGTTCGCCGCTATCGGATCACCTATCCGCAAACCGACGTTGGTAACGTATCCATCGACGGGTGCTGTGACGGTTGTGAACTCCAGGTTCAGCGCTGCCTGCCTGTACTGTGCCTGGGCGAGACGTCCTCGCGCGCCCGTTTCTCCGGTTGCACCGGATGGGTCACCCTTGCTTCCTGCTTTGGCAGCCTCGAGTGCCGCCTGCGCCGACTTCAATTGCTGTTGAGACATCTCGTAGCTGGACTTGGCGCTTTCCACCGAGCTCCTGGACGTCGCATTCTGGGACAGCATTCTCTGCTGCCGCTCGTATTCCGTCTTGTTCATGTCGAGTTGCGATTTCGCTGAACTGACATTCGCCATTGCCTGGGCCACCGAGGCCTGCGACTGGGAGAGACTCAGTTCCAGGCTGGCCTGTGCCTGTTGCAATGCATTCTCGAAGGTTTGCGGGTCAAGCCGGAACAGAACGTCGCCCGCTTTGACAAATTGATTGTCCTCAATCAGGATCTCCACGATCGGCGCTGTCACGCGCGCAGCGATCTGGATCACATCCGCCCGCACACGGCCGTCCCGGGTCCACGGATTGGTGACGTAGTCCTTGTACTTGAAAAACACGGCACCGACGGCAACCAGAACGATCACAGCGGTTAACGCGTATTTTCCATACTTACTTGTATTTGCCATTGCTTAACTCCGAATAAAAAAGGTCCCGACAGTAACGGTGAAAATAACCGTCAACGCCAGGAATACCAAGGGTGGATAATAGAAATAACGTGACAACCGGTACCGGTTGAGCATCCGCCCCGTCAGGACCGCAAGCAGCATACCCAGAATCGCGGCTATGAGCATGGGGGGCATGTAAACGCCGCCTATTGCAAATTCACTTGGGACATTCATGATGATTCCTCGCTAGGTTCGAACATCCCAGTGCTGATGTCGATGTAGATGCCAGGTATTTGTAGTGCGTTCACTGAAACACCTCTTCGTGCAATTCTTCCCAATCAATCGTGGCGGCCACACCCGCGTAGGCGACAGCGGCCTCGGAGACGCCCCGGACGCCTCCAAGCAACCGGAAGAAGTTTTCGCCGTCCCTGTCGCCGAGTGTCTGCGTGTCAACTTGCTCAAGGACCTCACCGACCTGCTTCTCCAGGCGGGTCAGCCAGCGGCTCAGCCGCTCCTGCAGACCGGCGACCGGCTCGGTTTCAGGACTCGAAGACCACCTTCCAAAAATGGATTCGATCCCGCTACGCCAGGACCGGGCGTCCTCACTCATCGCCCGGGCGAGCGACTCGGCCTGGGGCCTGTCATCGGCCTCGAGCAACTCTTCCATGCGATAGACCAGCGTCTGCAGGCTGGTCACGAGAGCCGCCACCTGTTGGGGGCTGTTGTTGGGGAAAAGCTTGTGGTTGATGGCCTTACCCCACGCCGCGATCTTGGCCGGCAGGGTCACCAACTCGTACCGGTAGAAGGCGGTCTTCCACCGCTCCAGCAACGAGGGCGTGTTACCGGGCTCCAACGCTACCCGTGCGATCAGGAACTCGGCACTGCGGAAGAACCGGCGCAGCAGATGAAGAATGGCCTTTTCCGGTCGCGGCGACCGTAACATGTACGACATCGCGAAAATGAACACGAGCGCCACCACGGTAAAGAGTAAGGAGTTGGCCATCGCCGCAAAGTTGTACGTTTGCTGGTTCTGGATCGCGATCATGTTGATGATGCCAATGGAGCCCGCCAACTGGGCCAGACCCGAAAAGAAATAACGGTTGATGAACATGCAGATGAAGAGCAGCAAACCGAGTTCCGCAAAGCCGGATAACTGCGGCATGATGAGCACATAGACAGCGATCCCAAGCGCCATGGCCACCGCAAACGGCTTGACGAGCATGGTCGCTCTCATCTGCTGCATTCCGGCAACAGCCATGGCCGCAGTCGCCCCGAACTGGTACCAACCGGCGTGGCCTGGCGGGTCGAAGAATACCCAGATGAAAAATGTGACAACCAGGGTCGTCACCGCGAATAGCGCGCCCCTCAGGTAATCCAGATCGAACACCGGCAGATTCCAGCCCCGGCTGTTCGTACCGGCAGGCGGGATAAGTTCCGGCACCCGGGTGTCAACCGGCTCTCCCGCGAGACCCCGGGCACATGCAATCATCTCCGCAGTCAGCGCTGCAAGTTTCTCCAGCTCATTTTTGGCCACCGCGAGAGCGGCCCGGTCGAGGTGGGCCAAACCATGCAGAGCGGTGTCGCCAATGTCCAGGGATATGTCCAGGGGCATCACACGCTGCTCGTGACCGGGCGGGCTTCCAGCCAGCAGTCGTTGGGTCTGGGCGAAGCGTTCTTCAAGCTCATCAAAGAAAGACTGCAAATCCGGCAGGGCTGCGTTCACGTCGATCCGGGCGAGCTCGGAAAAGCCTGTCTGCCAGCGATCGAGGGACTCCATCACGGCCGTCGATAGTCCGTAAAGTCGCTCCCAGAGGTGACGGAACTCCTTCACCTCGTAGCTTTCGGAGCCCTCGGCCTGCAGCGCCAGGGTGTATTGCTGGAGTTGCTTAACCTCCTGCGTACGAAGCTCCAGGGGCTGCTCCATGACACTCCCGTCGACCATCGCGGCGCGAGTGGCGCGAAACCGCTCAGCCTGGGTAGCGACGAGCGCACCAGCGGCTTTCTTGATTGCTCCGGCGTTGGTTTGTGGCCACAGGAACACGTTAACAAGGGTGTAGACCACGATCCCCATGGCCGTCTCAACGGTACGGTATACGGCGTGCTCGAACAGGTTTTCGGATGACCCCGAGCCCGCGAGGGTGATGATGAGGCATACGAAACCCGCCACGTTCCACATGTAGGCGTTGTTCTTGCTGCGCAGCATCATATAGGTGGTGAAGAAGATCCACCCACTGGCCAGAAGCAGAAACATATACCGGCTCTGCGGCGCCAGGGAGAGAATGGCCACCCCGGCGATACACCCCGGGATTGTTCCCGCCATTCGATTGAGGCCCTTGTTGATCGATTGACCCAGCGTAGACAGGGATATCAGCGCGACGGCGAAGGCCGCCCAGTACGGATTCATCCAGCCCGACTGAAGTGCAATGGCATAGACCAGCACAAACGCAAGTGCCGTCTTGATGGCCTCCTTCGCCTTGATGGATAACATGCCTTCTACCACAATGCCAGCCGAACTAAGGTTAGACAGGAGGAATCGATGGCCTGAATGAATTTCATTTAGCGCTCCATCCTCAGGCCGCGAGTCCGAGCTTGCGTGCCAGCCGAAGAACCGGCGATTGGCTCTCGTCCCCGGTACCTATGCAGGCATCGAACGTGTGCTGCAACATCTCTGCGTCGATTCCATCCCGGCCTCCGATAAGGACGATTTCCGAGCGTGGCTGCTCCGCCCCCCAGGTGCCGGTTTCCACAAGATGGTAGCGCTTGCCCACCATTTGCAGCACGTACCGATAGCCCGGCAACTCTTCGACATAGAGGATACCTTTGCAGCGATAGACTGCATCCGGCAATGTCTCCAGAGCGCTACGCACCTTGGGTAATGACAGAGGCAGATCACCCACCCAGTCCCAGCTGGAGAACGGATGGCCGTGCGAGTGTGCGGATGAATCCGGCGCATCTCCCTCTAGACCCGTAGCGGGAGTTCGGACACCCGCCTCAAAAATCAGTTCCAGCGGCACCTGCCCCTGGGTAGCTTCGATAATCCGCGACCCCGGGACCAATGCGTGCACCTGCTGCCTGACGTCGGCGAGATCAGCAGCGCTTACCAGATCTACCTTGTTGAGCACCACGATGTCGGCGGCCCGGATCTGCCCGCACGCCAGATCGGCCATCTCACCCTGTAGCCCCGGAAGCTGCTCCGCATCCACAACGGCCAGGTAGCTGCTGAGCTTAAAAATTGTGCCGAGGTCCGTCTCCATGAAT
>JAQYVO010000182.1 GCA_030145425.1 Chromatiales bacterium
GATAATAAGAAGGATGGCGGAAACGGGAAGGGGCCGCATCTATGGAATGTTATGGGGCGTAAGGCAGGCACCTATCCCGGCTTCGAATACTCCGATGCCATGCGCAATTCGGGGCATGTCTGGACCTATGCAACCCTGAACTACTATCTGACCAGGACCGACCGCGCGGTACCCGGACGCATCATGGATTTCCGGGGAATCCGCAAGGACTCCCAACGTGCCGACCTGCTGTTTTTCATACGGACTCTGAATGATGAGCCGCCTCCGCTGCCTTAGTCTTCCATTTCAAATTAAATATGGCCTTTTCCCCTGATGAAGCCGGTAAATTGCCGTCGTAGGGCCGAATTCATTCGGCCAAAAGCCATCATTCCCATTGGAAACAAGGAGGCCACCAGGTCCTGCAACGCACTGCGCAGGAGACGTTATACGCCTGGGTTGTCATGGTTGATCATCTATATTGGTCGAATGAATTCGACCCTACGGTATTACCCACTAATTCGCGATGTCCCGCGAGTCAGGCGACGGTACGGTAACAGGGCTTGTAACCCGACCCGGCCAGCTTCATGCGGTTTCCGGCAACGAAGGTGTTCAGCAGGCTGTCCAGGGGATTGATGACCTGGGGGTCGCCCCTGAGTTCAAAAGGACCGAACTGCTCGATGGCGCGGATGCCTTCTTCTTTGACGTTGCCTGAGACGATACCCGAGAACGCCCGGCGCAGGTTGGCCGCCAGCAGATGCGGGGACTGGTCCCGGTGCAGCGCCAGTTGAGCCATCGATTCGTGGGTCGGAATGAACGGCATCTGAAATTCCCGGGCGATCTTCAGCAGCCAGTTGAAATGGTAGGCATCGCTGTTGGCCACCCGGAATTCACGTACCGTATCCACCTGTGCCTTCATCGTCTGTGCCACCCCGACCGGGTCGTCGATGACTATCCGGTATAGTGATGTGGCCTGTTTGCCAAGTGTATTGGTGATGAATTCATCGATACCGTGGAAGTAGTCCGCACTGCTGCGGGGACCGCTGAAGATCAGGGGAAAGGGGAGCTCCGCGTTGTCCGGATTCAGCAGGATGCCCAGGAGGTGCAGAATCTCCTCCGCAGTCCCCGCACCGCCGGGAAACACGATAATACCGTGCCCTGTCCGGACAAAAGCCTCCAGGCGCTTTTCTATGTCCGGCAGGATGGTCAGTTCGTTTACTATGGGGTTGGGTGACTCGGCGGCGATGATGCCGGGCTCTGTGATACCGATATAGCGGCCGTTTCCGATACGCTGTTTCGCGTGTCCGATGGCCGCCCCCTTCATCGGGCCCTTCATGGCGCCCGGGCCGCATCCGGTGCAGACGTTGAGGCCGCGCAGTCCCACCTCGTAGCCCACCTCTTTGGTGTACTCGTACTCCTCCCGGTTGATCGAATGACCTCCCCAGCAGACGATGAGGTTCGGTGGTTTTCTCGGCATCAGGATTTCCGCATTTCGCAGAATGTGGAAAATGGCGTTGGTGATGTCGGCGGATCGGTTCAGGTCGTAATTGTGACTGCCCATGATCTCGTTGTTTGTGTAAACCAGGTCGCGCAGTACGGCAAAAAGGTGTTCCTTGATACCGCGGATCATGACACCGTCCACAAAGGCGCTTTGCGGCGCGTTTTTGAGTTCCAGTTTTACCCCGCGCTCTGTTCGAACGACGCGGATGGAAAAATCTCTGAACTGCTCCATGACCTGTTTGCTGTCATCTAGATGGCTGCCCCAGTTGAGCACAGCCAGGGAGCAGCGGCGGTATGACTCGTACAGCCCACCCTGACTGGCGTCGAGCAGTTGATTCACCTCGGTCTGGGAGAGCAGTTCCAGGCTGCCTTCGGGTGTCACTATGGCATCCGTTGGAATATCGCTGTGTTGATTCATCTTTGTATTTCCGGCAGAGAATTAAGGGATTGGCCTTGATAGCAGTGTTCCCTGGATTTCACTTCTTTGCATCCAGGCTACAGGAATGTAGCGTAGCCTGGATGGAGCGTAAGCGTAATCCGGGAAGCAGAGCCGCTTAAGGCGCTGTATACCTCAGTCTAAAGAACGCAAATTCAATAACAATCGATTAAAATCGCTTCAAATATAGAAGCTATTATAAGGAGGAACCTCCCATGCATGTCACCATCGTGTACGTCACAGTCAAAAAAGAACACATCGACGATTTCATCGAGGCATCGCGTCTCAACCATGAGGGATCTGTGAAGGAACCGGGAAATCGCCGGTTCGACGTCGTCCAGTCCACCGAGGATCCGACACGGTTCGTGTTGTTCGAGACCTATGTGAACGGGGAGGAGGCGGCCAGGCACAAGCAGACGGAACACTACCTCAGATGGCGGGACACGGTGGGGGACTGGATGGTTGAGCCCCGGAAGGGTGTCTCCTATACAGGTCTCTATCCCAAGTGACCGCGCAATTCAGGGCATTTTCCATCGCGCGTTTGCCCCGCATACGCTTCGGCAGCGGCGCCTTCGGGCAAGCCGCCGAGACAGCTGCAGGATATGGGAGACGGGTGCTGCTGGTAACCGGCGCCAGGTCATTTCAGGGTTCCGGAAAATGGCAGCAGCTGCTCACCCAGCTCGAAGCATTGCACCTCTCGTTCGAGCGTGTCTGCATCCCGGGTGAGCCTACCCCGGAGGATGTGGACGATGCCGTCAAAGCCTTTGCCGGGAGAGGATTCAATGTAGTCATGGGCATCGGCGGCGGCAGCGCCATGGATGCGGCAAAGGCCATCGCCGGGCTGATCGATGTGAAGGTCTCCGTGATGGATTTTCTCGAGGGGGTGGGTCCGGAGCTTGCCTATGAGGGGCCGGCAGTTCCTTTCATTGCCGTCCCTACAACCGCAGGTACGGGCAGCGAAGCCACGAAGAATGCGGTGTTGAGCAAACCCGGCATAGATGGATTCAAGAAGTCGTTTCGCGATGACAAATTGGTTGCGGAATGGGCAATCGTCGATCCCGACCTGCTTTCCACCTGCCCCCAGGCAGTGATAGCGGCCAACGGCATGGATGCGCTGACCCAGTTGATCGAGTCCTTTGTCTCGATCAAGGCCAATGTGTTCACCGATGCCCTCGGCCTGAGCGGTTTGGCCGCCGCCCGCGACGGACTCCTGAAACTGTATAACAGCGAAGGCGGCGACGGGCAGGCGCGGGAGCGGATGGCTTACGCCTCTCTGATATCGGGTATCAATCTGGCGCAGACCGGCCTGGGGTCGGTGCACGGCCTGGCGTCGCCGCTGGGTGCCTTCTATCCCATCCCCCATGGTGTCGTCTGCGGCACGCTGGTTGCGGAGGCGACCGCCATCAATATCGAGGCGATGCGCGGTCGGGAGCCCGGCAACGAGGCTTTGGCACGTTATGCCAGGGTCAGCGAGGTCCTGTTGCACAGGCATTTTGCATCACAGGACGAGGCGCTTCATGAATTGGTGGAACTGCTCAGGCGCTGGACCGGTGAGTTGAATTTGCAGCGTCTCTCCCGCTATGGCCTGAATTCGTCAGGGATCGACCATGTGGTGGCGCACGCCCGTGGAAGCAGCATGAAAACCAATCCCATCGTTCTGACCGACGATGAGATCAGTTCGATCCTGAAAGACCGGATGTGACGACCACCGATTGAGTGTGGTCGACGAGCGCCGGAAAAAAGCCCGCGAAATCCCGTTCCAGATCCGGGTAGTGTTCCCGCACCTCCTCCAGGGAGCCCGTGAGTGTGTTGGGGCGGCGCAGTCGCCGGGACATGCGATCGTATACCTCGCCGATCCGGTCGATATGGTGGTAACTGCCCAGCCAGTCCTGTGTGATCATCAGGGTTGATGCCCGCTGCAGGCGCTCCGGGAGTCGGTGGTGATTTCGCTCCAGCAGGCTATAGACATCGGAGATGAACTTACGTCTGTCGATCATTGAGAATTGGTTCCAGTGACGGCTGAGAAAGTGATCGTAGGCGATGTCGACGATGATCCCCGCATAGCGCCTGCGGGTCTTCGAGAAACGGGCTTTGCTCTGCATGAATCGGTGGTGCCGGTCCGTGAAGATGTCGATCCGTCGGTGCACGGCGATGCCCTGCATGATCCCGGGCGGATACTGTCTGGCAAGATTCTCCAGGCGCCCGCGCGTGAAGTCTCCCATCAATGCGCCCAGCTTTTCCTCAGGGTCTTCGCCGGCCAGCAGGAGATGGGCGAGGTAGTTCATTCCCAGCTACAGTCCGTGCAGGGTCTCCTCGATCAGCATGTCGACGACCGCTCTCAGGGCCTCTTCATGATCGGCGCCGTCGGCCATGGCCTTCTGGTACGTCCTCACCTGCCAATGCGCACTCGTTCCCCGGGACACGATATCCCTGGCATGCTTCACCTGTTCCGTACAGTTGAAGTATTCCGCATCTTCCCGGATCAGTTCCATAATCTCCTCGAGCAGGTCAGTGAAAGGAACGATTTCGCCCCGCCCGAAATCCACAAGCCCCCGGTCGATGCCGTATCGCTGGGCACGCCAGCGATTTTCTTCAATCAGAAACCGGTGGTAGGTACGCCAGCGCTGATTATTTATCTTCAATCGATAGAGCATCCGGAGCCAGCAAAGATAGATGGAGGCTATACAGACTGCGTCGTCGAGCCTGGTGCAGAGATCCGCGATGCGCATCTCCAGGGTGGGAAACCGGTGGCTGGGGCGTAGATCCCACCAGATCTTGGTGCTGTCCTCAATGAGTCCGGCCTTTACCATCACGTTGACGTAACGGTGATACTCGCCATAGCTGTCGAAGGTCTCGGCCAGCCCGGTGCGTGGCATCTCATTCCAGACCGCAATCCGGTAGGACTTGAGTCCGGTGTCCTCGCCACACCAGAAGGGTGAGGAGGTGCTCAGGGCGAGCAGATGGGGCAGCAGGTAATTGGCCTGGTTCATCAGATCGATGCGCAGGTCCTCGTCCTCGATACCCACGTGGACATGCATGCCACTGATCATCAGCCTCCTTACTACCCCCTGCAGGTCGCGCTCAAGCGTTGCATAGCGGTCCTTGCGGGTTCGCCGCTGGGTTTCCCATTGAGCGAAGGGGTGGGTGGATGCGGCGATCAGCGCCATGCCGTTCTGCTCAGCCACATGGGCCACGGTCATGCGTAATCTGGCCAGATCCGCATGGGCCTCGTGCACACTGTGCGCAACCCGGGTGCCGACTTCGATCTGCGACTGAAAGAACTCGGGCGTTACCTGTCCCTCCAGCAGCCTCTCGCATTCCGGCAGCATGGACGAGGGTACTTCGCTGATCAGGTTTCGGGTCTCCCGGTCCACGAGAAGATACTCCTCCTCGATACCGAGAGTGAAACTGGGTTCTTTGTTCACGGCCGTATCTCCTGATCGTTGCTA
Source organism: Chromatiales bacterium (assembly GCA_030145425.1). Taxonomy (GTDB): domain Bacteria; phylum Pseudomonadota; class Gammaproteobacteria; order Chromatiales; family Chromatiaceae; genus JAHEHQ01. Next base: position 5,362 of record JAQYVO010000182.1, read on the forward strand.
CAGACCCAGCGCCTCTGATGCGGATTTATAGGGATAGCCCAGGGCCTCGGCAACCTCTCTGCAGGTCACATGTCCCTCATGGACGTTAAGCCCCGCAAGAAGATGAGCATCCTCTGCCAGTGCCTGCCTGTACCCCTTTTCAGCCAGTGTAATGACGAAGGGGAGGGTTGCGTTGTTGAGCGCGTAGGTCGAGGTGTGGGGAACCGCGCCCGGCATGTTGGCCACACAGTAGTGAATCACCTCATCCACCATGTAGGTGGGTTCGGCGTGAGTGGTGGGCCGGGAAGTTTCGAAGCAGCCGCCCTGGTCGATGGCGACATCCGCCAGTACAGAACCGGGTTTCATTTTCCTGACCATCTCGGCTGTAATCAGCTTGGGGGCGGCAGCGCCTGCTATCAAAACGGCACCGACCACCAGATCCGCTGACAGCACATGTGCTTCCAGCGTATCCCGCATCGAGTAGACGGTTTTGATGGAGCGCCCGAACTGTTGCCAGAGGCGTTTCAACACCTCCGTGGACCGGTCAAGCACCCAGACGTCGGCTCCGAGCCCCACGGCCATAGCGGCAGCATGCCGGCCCACCTCACCGCCGCCGATGATGACAACCTTACCCGGGGCAACGCCGGGAACGCCGCCGAGCAGTACACCGGATCCTCCCTGGGCCTTTTCCAGATAATGGGCGCCGGCCTGCACAGACATGCGGCCTGCAACCTCTGACATGGGGGCCAGCAGCGGCAGGCCGCCGGAAGGGGAGGTTACGGTCTCGTAGGCGATGCAGACGGCACCGCTTTCCACCAAGTCCCTGGTCTGGGCCGGGTCCGGCGCCAGGTGAAGGTAGGTGAAAAGGATCTGGCCTGGCCTCAACATGGCGCGCTCAACGGCCTGGGGCTCTTTGACCTTTACGATCATATCGGCCTTATCAAACACTTCTGCGGCGGTTCCGGCGATAGTCGCGCCCACCGCTTCATAATCGGAATCGGTATTGTTGATGCCGCTGCCGGCTTGCGATTCGATCAGTACGTCATGGCCGTGGGCCACCACCTCCCGGACGCTGGCTGCTGTCAGACCGACCCGGTATTCATTGTTTTTTATCTCTTTGGGGACTCCGATCAGCATGCCTTTTCTCCTGATGTCGTCTTTGAGTTTGAGCGGAATGGTTGCAGCGATTCTTTCACGAAAGGAGATGTTTTGTGTAATCTCAACTATAACACCGGATGACTGGCTGGGCCGCTGGGGCAATGAATTTTGAGGGGTGGCCCAATCCAGTAGAAAATAACTATATAAATCAATTCTTATTTTCAGGGTATCTAACTGCTATCGCCGGCAGGTATCTGTGATTTATACTCCCCCGACCTGTACTGTGGGCCTCCAGAGGCGTGCTCTGAACGTCACAGGACTGGTGGCGAAGTGCACTAAAATAAAGCGGAGCGTTGAGATCACGCTGCTAAAAATAAAATGATATACGACCAGAAACTAGCTTCCGCCAGCCTGGAGAGCCTTTATCGCATCTTCACCGTTCCTGAAGCGCCCGATTCAACCCTGGGGCGAATCGACAGGAATCTCTCGCGTAATCTCACGGAATTTCTGCAAGAGCATATCGTCGCCGTTGAAAAAGATCTCGAGGAGATCGAAAAAGATTTCTCGGATCCGCGAATCCCCGAGGAGCCGTCCTTCGTATCGTCCCATGCGGATTTTCTGCTGAACAAACTGGTTTCCCAGTCGGTGCATACCGCTTCTCCGAGTTTCGTGGGCCACATGACCACGGCACTGCCCTATTTCATGCTGCCCCTGTCCAGGATCATGATTGCGCTGAATCAGAACCTGGTGAAAACTGAGACATCGAAGGCCTTCACCCCGTTGGAGCGCCAGGTGGTGGGCATGATCCATCAGCTGATGTTCCAGTGCGACGAAGATTTCTACGCCAAATGGATGCACGACAGCCGGCATGCGCTGGGCGCCTTCGGGTCCGGTGGGACTGTGGCCAACCTCACCGCACTATGGGCTGCGCGCAACAATGCCTTTCCCGAAGATGCGGATTTCAAGGGTGTGCGCCGGGAGGGGATGTACCGGGCCTTGCGTCACTACGGCTTTGAAGGGGCGGCTGTACTCACCTCTCATCGTGGCCACTATTCTCTGAGGAAGGCGGCAGATTTACTGGGCATCGGCAGTAGACAGCTGATCCTCGTGGACACCGATGATGCGAACAAGATGGATCCGGAACAGTTGCGTTGCTCCTGTCTCAGTTTGACCGACCAGGGGGTCAGGGTCATGAGCATCGTCGGCATTGCGGGAACCACGGAGACGGGGAGCGTGGATCCCCTCGATGAACTGGCGGATGTGGCCAGGGAGTTCGACTGTCATTTCCATGTGGATGCCGCCTGGGGCGGGCCGACGATGTTTTCCCGAAAGTACAGGTCACTGCTGAAAGGGATCGAAAAAGCCGATTCCGTCACCATCGATGCCCACAAGCAGTTATATGTCCCGCTGGGAGCCGGGCTGGTGGTTTTCCGGGATCCCAAAACGTTGAACTCCATCGAACATCACGCCCAGTACGTCATCCGCAAAGGCTCCAAGGACCTTGGCAGCATCACCCTGGAGGGTTCCCGTCCGGGTATGGCCATGCTGGTCTATGCCGGGTTGAACATTATCGGCCGCCAGGGATACGAACTGCTGATTAACAGGGGTATAGAACTGGCCTCGGCCTTTGCGGAAATGATCAGGAACAGGGCCGGCTTTGAACTGATATCGGAGCCGGAGTTGAACATACTGACCTATCGCTATGTTCCGACAACGGTTCGCGAGGCGTTGGAATATGGAGACCGGGACAAGGTAAGGGAGTTGAACAAGGGTCTCAACAAGATCACCCGGTATATTCAGAAGACGCAGCGTGCGCAGGGAAGGGCGTTTGTATCCAGAACCCGGCTTAATCCGGCCAGGTATGACGGTGATGCGGTAATCGTATTTCGGGTGGTGCTAGCCAATCCCCTGACCACCCTTGAGATACTGTCGGATATTCTGGAAGAGCAGGAGAGTATCGCCAAGGATGAGGAGACCGCTGAAGTGCGCACTCGGCTGGAGGAGATAAGCGTTAACTGTTTCGAGCCTGGAAAACCGGTCCTCAAAGCAAGCGACGGCTAATCTGCATCCCAGAGCTCGAGAATTGTCGCCATTGCCCGGGTGAATTCGTCAAAGGAGTGGGGCTTGACGATGTAATCGTCCACATCGTACTGAAAGGCAGCCTCCCGGTCCCGTGGCTCGTTCGATGATGTCAGCACGATTATTCTCAGGGATTTCAGCTCCGAATCGGCCCGGACCTCCCGGAGGAATTCGATACCGCTCATCTTGGGCAGATTCAGATCCAGCAGGATCAACTGCGGCGGCGGGACCAGTTTCTCGTAGTCCCCCTCGCCACGAAGCATCCCCAGGGCCTCCAGGCCGGTGCGCGCAATATGCAGCGGGTTGCTTACAGCGTTTTTCTTCAATGCCCGCTGAACGGTCATGATATCGACCCGGTCATCTTCCACCAAAAGAATTTCCGCACCTTTGTCTAGCATGGCCACGTTTCCTGTGCCGGATACATATACGGCATCAAATCATGAATATTCACGGCAGGTACACTGCGCTCAGTGCGCCTTGTCCTGTGAAAAAATGCCTGCCGTCGATGGGCATTCGCATAGTGTTAAGAGGCCCTGGGCCAGGTGAAGCGGAAACTCGCACCTTTGTTGGTATCTGAGTTCAATGTTATATCCCCGCCGTGTTCCTGCACAATTTTCTTTACCAGCGCCAGGCCGATACCGGTATTGCTGCCGTAATCACGGGTCTCCAGCGTCTGAAACATCAGGAATACCTTTTCGTGATATTCGGGGGCAATCCCCTGACCGTCATCAGACACCTCAAATTCGTAGCAGTCTCCGGATTCCCAGGTTTTGATCCATATATGCCCGGTATCCCCGCCATGGTATTTGATACTGTTGCCGATCAGATTGGAGAATACCTGGCTTAATTGCAGACGATCGGCCTTGAACACCGGCATCCCGTCGCCGATCTCGATGCTAAGCCACTCGGGAGGGGAGAGGGAATCCACGATCTCCTCGAGCAGTTCCCTGACATCCACCTGGGTGTATGAGATCGCGGTGCGTCCGACGCGGGAGTATTCCAGCAGGCCTTCGATTAACTCATGCATCCTGCTTACACGGTCATGCAGGAGTTTCAGCTGTTCCTGGGTATCGCCGTTGATCTTCCCCTGCAGGTCGTCACTGATCCACTGCGCCAGATTGGCAATGCCGCGCAACGGTGCCTTGAGATCGTGGGAAGTTACATAGGCGAACTGTTCCAGGTCTTTGGCGCGCCGTTCCGCCTCGGATGTCCTGATGACAACCCGGTGTTCAAGGTCTTCATTCAGCCGCTGCAGCTCGGACTCGGCATTCTTGCGCTCGATGATTTCCATGTTGAGCGTGTTGACTGCCCCCCTCAGCTGAGCGGTGCGCTTGTCGACCAGCCGCTTCACGTTTTCGGCATGCCCGATCAGCGTGAGGACGTAAATGGTCAACAGTGCGGTAAAGGAGAAACCGCTGGTCATCACGATCCAGCCACTGGAGGACTCGGGCTCGTATCTACCCGGAACCGGGGCACACACCACTTTCAAGAATCTGTCGCCCAGTTTGAGGATCTGCTCGAACTCGAGCCGGTTCCCCGCGTCATCCGGATCTCCTGTCTCCGGTTCTCTCGGGCGTATCCTGGATTGGTGTGTGTAGAGCAGTTCTTCGTCCTCGGTCCGGGTTTCACCAAAATAGCTGATGTTTATCGCGCCGGGGCTGAGGCTTTCCAAAGCCCTTTCGACGACGTCACCGGTGCGGAAGATACCCAGGGCGAACCCCCTGATCTCCCGTTGCTCGGGTGTGTCGGCAATCCCCGTCTCGATTTCCGTGTCAGATTCGGTTTTGTAAAATACGGGTATGGATACCATGAAGCCGCTGCTCTCGATGCCCTCGTCAATCACAGGGATGGCGTGGGACACCTGCAGTTGCCCGGTATCTTCTGATTTCGTCAACAACGAGAACACCTCGGGATTCATGGCCATATCCAGGCCGAGTATTCCCCTGTTCCGCTTATAGGGTTGGACATAAAGCACCGGGAAGTATTCCGGCCGGTCACCGGCGCTGACCATTTTCCCCTCGCTGTCCTTTTCCAGGATTTTGAAGGGCTTGAAACTTTTTCTTGCATTGGCAACGAATGTCTTTCGTTGCTTGTCTTCAACCCTCGGTATCCACGCAAGTGTCCTGATGCCCGGGTGGCGTTTGATGGCGGGCTCGACGAATTTACGAAATTCTCTTCGTCCCACCACGGGGGAGGCCTCGAAGAAACTGGCGATGTCCTGCATCAGGCCCAGGGTATGCTCGATTTCTCTCTGAACCACCAGGATTCTGTCCTGTGACGCGTCCCGGAAGGCGATGTTATTCCGCTGCTGCTCCCAGCTGTTTACCTCCAGATAGGCCTGAAAGGTCATCAGGATGCCCAGCAGTGTCACCACTATGACAGGGATATAACCCCACCATAAATTTTTCGGGCTATTTGTCATGGGCGAGGATCTGGGATTCATCCGGAGGGAATCTTTCGCAGATCCGACGGGTTATCCGTTCGAGTATTTCGGTAACCGTCTCCTCGACATCCCAGTTGAAGATCATTTCCACTTCCCCCTTGTCCGCCATGTCCACCAGGTAGGACTGCAGCTCCCAGATCTCCCCCAGATGTTCAAGATAGCGTGACGATGCCCGGCCGGGCTGTTCGTGGCCACGGTCCGTCAGCCGTGATGCGAGTATTTCCCGCGTCGCGACAACCAATACCACGGGCACCACTACGGCATTGCGTTTCACGGCCTCGAGCTCCAGTTCGGTCGGTAGTACGTGAATCCCGTCGATGATCAGATCGTGACGTTCCTTCACGGCTCGCGCGAGGGTTGCCTCCAGGCCAACGCGGACGATGTTGAACTGGGAATGAAAGCCGGCGATTACCGGGGAAACGTCCGGCCCGAGTTCGGGAAATTCCTGCTCGCTGGGCAGTCCCTTCCAGGCCTCGAAGCTGGAGTAGGCCAGGGTGGGCACTTCCTCGGGTGCCAGATAACAGCGGACGATCTCCCGCAGCATGTCGGTGGACTGGGTGCGTACCACATTGAGGCGATAGCCCAATTCATTGGCAACGGTACTTTTGCCGGTGCCGGTGATACCCCCAACCATGACGATCAGCGGCTCGCCGCTGTCCTTGAAATGCCGCCAGGAGAGATAACGGTCGGCAGACTTCTGGTTCAGATGCTCTTGCAGATTCTGGTAGATGACCCGACTCAGGGTGGGCTTGTCCACCTCGAAGATATTATTTCTCAGCAGGGCCTCCTGAACCCGGCGTGCCACATCCAGGGCCTTTTCCCGTGAAATGGCGCAGGCTTCAAGGGATCGCGTGAGCAGGGTGGTCGAAAGGGGTCGGTGGCCGCTGGGGGAGACTACGATAGTTGGCCGGGTGCTGTCGGGTCCGGCCAGATAGGCGTCGGCGGTGTTATCGTCGAACTGGTCTCGAAGTATTCCGGCGACTCTGCCCTCGAGCTTGTCGGTACCGATCTCTCCGGTATCCTCCTCCAGTTTTTTGCGAATCTGCTGGGCGACTTGATAGGCATCCTGAAAAGAAAGGCCGGCGGTGACGATGGATTGGACCAGAACGCCACGCAGGAACGGCATACGTTCACCGGTCGAGTCTTTTTTGATGGTAATTTTTGCCACGATGGTTCACGCAGGGCGCCCACTCACGCCACATCAGGGGGGGTTAAAAGACCTTGGATTAAGGCGGGTATTGACCGCAGTTTATCAGAATTGGCCTATTGAAGGGGTTTGACAAAGCGAACCCGATTCGCAATTTGAGATGAAGATCAGGTTGAGTCCTTAAGGTCTTCGATGAAATCCACCACTGCCTCGATTGCCGACCGGAGGTTGGTTGCCTGGTCGAGGCCCGAGGCTTTGCGGGGTTTGAAGCCATGATCCCCGTCGGGTATCCAGTGTATTCGGATCCTGCCTGAAAGCCGATAGCCCGCCACCTCGTCCGGGCGGCCGAATGTGTCCCGTTCACCCTGGCAGATCAGGGTTGGTGTACGGATTCCTTCCAGGTGTGCGGTGCGCAATTTCTCCGGTCGGCCCGGGGGGTGGAACGGATAGCCCAGGCAGACGAGCCCGCCCACCCCCTGCTCATCGGCAATCAGGCTGGCCATGCGTCCTCCCATGGATTTTCCGCCCAGGACCAGCCGGTTCGGTGCGACACCCTGGGAAACAAGCCATTGGATTACCGATCTCCAGGCTTCAAGCAGCACGGGCTCACGGTCGGGAGGGCTTTTTTTTCCCGACTTGAGTCTCTTGATCATGTAGGGGAAGTTGAACCGGACCACCCGCAATCCTCGGTCTGCCACACCACCGGCAACGGTGTCCAGAAAAGGGGACGCCATGCCCTGCCCCGCGCCATGGGCCAGAGCGAGCACCCGTCCGGTATCGGATTCTCCATCGATGATCAGGTCGGTCTCGGAAATCATTGCTGCCCCTTCAATGTTAACGAATCGTGATAAATCCGTGACGTTCGCGAGAACTCAGGGGACTGAAATATGCCCTGTGGATTTCAATACTCCACTCATATTGAACATAAACGAGGAGAAAGCAATGAACAAACTCATCACGGTTGCGGCAGTATCTGCAGGTATCCTGTTATCCACTCCGGCCCTGGCCCGCGATGTGGAAGTCGAAATCACCAATCTGACCAACGGCCTCTACTTCACGCCCCTGCTGGTGGCAGTCCACAATGATCATACCGATCTGTTCGAGGTGGGAACCCCGGCTTCCCCTGGGCTCCAGGCCATGGCGGAAGGTGGCGATACATCGGGCTTGGCTGACATTGTCTGGGATGCTGGGGGTACCGTGGCTGATGTCTCGATTCCGACCCAGGAGAAGCCTCCATTCCTGTCTCCGGGGGAAACTGCTGCGGCAAAAATCAAGACCAAGGGCCGTCACAATGCCTATCTGTCCATCACCGGGATGCTGCTGCCTACCAATGACGGCTTCGTCGGGTTGGATGCGCTGATGATTCCGAAAAAGCGTGGTACTTACGCCTACTTACTCAATGGGTATGATGCCGGTACCGAAGCAAACAATGAGTTGATTAAAACAGAGGAAGACGGAGTCCCGGGTATACCTGGTGACCCGAGTGGCAAAGGTGGAACCGGGGGTTCCGGCGCGGCCGGTGATGATAACAACACCACCGTACATATCCATCGCGGCGTGCTTGGAGACATGTATCCTGAAGGCGGTCCGAGCGACCTGGATTCGAGCGTACACCGTTTCAACAACCCGGTTGCAAAGGTAGTGGTAAAGGTCAAATAACGAGGAAATTTCTCGGGGTGCGGTGAAATTGGCTACACTGCTAACCCGGGGGGAACGGCAGATGTGTCCGGAAGGAGCTTATGGCGCGCAGGGTTCTGATTATCGAGGACAACATGGATATCGCCAGACTGGTGCAGATGCATCTGGGCGATATCGACTGCGCCGCAGATATTGCCAGGGACGGCAGAAGCGGGCTGGAGATGTACAGGTCCGGTTCCTACGATCTGGTGACCCTGGATCTGATGCTGCCGGAAATGGACGGGCTCACGGTCTGTCAGAAGATCAGGGCCACACCCGGCTATGTGCCGGTCCTCATGCTCACCGCAAAATCCACCGAACTGGATCGGGTGCTCGGCCTCGAGATGGGGGCGGATGACTATCTCCCCAAACCCTTCAGCATCCCCGAACTGCTGGCCCGCATCAAGGCACTGTTTCGCCGGGTTGAGGCACTTTCTGACAAGGCAGCGTCATCGGGGGCGGCCCCGGATGAGACCCTGGTGCGGGGGGCGCTTGAAGTGGACGTGGGGAAAAGGCGTGTTCGGGTGGCCGGTCGCGAACCGGCTCTGACCGCGAAGGAGTTCGATCTTCTGCTGCATTTTGCACGCCATCCGGGCAGGGTGTACAGCCGCATGGAGCTGTTGGATCAGGTATGGGGCTATAGCCACGAAGGCTACGAACACACGGTAAACTCCCATATCAACCGGCTGCGCGCCAAGATTGAAAAAAACCCCGCCAGACCGGAATTTATCCTTACGGTTTGGGGCGTGGGGTACAAGTTTACGGAGGCTGGTGATTGTTGAATGAAGTGAGTACAGACAGAGGATCCAGTAAAGCTGTCAGACCTGGCCGCTTTCTGTTTCGCACCCTGTACGCCCGTTTGGCGACAGCGTTGGTGCTTCTTTTGACGGGCGTCGGGCTCATCTATGCCCTGATCAGCACGTCGGTTACGCGCCATTACCTGGAGGAGGTCAGCCAGCACTTTAACCGGGATCTTGCCCGAAACCTGGTGGCCGACCGCAATCTTGTGGAAGAGGGGCGTCTCAATGAGGCGGCACTCAAGGAGACATTCCGCATGTACATGGTCATCAACCCCAGCATCGAGATCTATCTGCTGGACCCGGAGGGGACCATACTCTCCTATTCGGCAGACCCGGGAAAGGTCAAGCGCAAGCATGTTTCCCTGGAACCCATTCAGGCATTTCTTGGCGATGAAGGTTATCCGCTGCTCGGCGACGATCCCCGCAGTCATGATCGCCTCAAGGCTTTTTCGGTGACACCCGTTCCCTCCAGCGACAACCCGCAAGGCTATCTCTACGTGGTGCTGCGCGGAGAGGAGTTCGATTCGGTGGACGGGATGATCCGGGAAAGCTATTTCCTCAGACTGAGCGGCTGGTCGGTCGTTGCCAGCCTGGGATTCGCCTTGCTGATCGGGCTGGTGTTGTTTCGCCTGTTGACCAAGCGTCTGCACCGGTTGGCTGCTTCGATGGATGACTTTCAGCAAAGCAATTTCACATCCCACAGGGCCTACGCGGAACACCAGCCATTGTCCGGCGACGAGATCGACCGGCTGGGAACGACTTTTGACCAAATGGCAGACCGCATCGTTGCCCAGTTGCGCAAACTCCAGGAAAAAGATGCCCTGCGGCGGGAACTGGTGGCCCATGTGTCCCACGATCTACGCACGCCGCTGGCGTCGCTGCGAGGTTACCTGGAATCCCTGCAGATGAGACAGGGGGAACTGTCCCCGGAGGAGAAGGCCGAGTATGTCTCTATTGCGTTGCGGCACAGTGAGCGGTTGACCCATCTGGTATCGGAACTGTTCGAACTGGCGACCCTGGATGCCAGGGAAGCCCGGCCCAACAGTGAGCCGTTCGCAATCGCCGAGCTGGTGCAGGATGTCGTGCAGAAGTACCAGCTCAAGGCAAAACAGAGAGGCGTCGCACTCTCACTGCACCCTGCGCCCGACCTGCCTTTTGTGTCGGCTGACATCGCGATGACGGAGCGGGTGCTGGAGAATCTTCTGGAGAATGCCTTCAATCATATCGAGGGGGAAGGGCGTGTGGAGATCCGGTTGAGACAGGAATCGGAAGCAGTGCTCCTGAGCATATCCGACAATGGTTGCGGCATATCCGAGACCGATCTGCCGCACGTGTTCGAGCCTTTTTACCAGGCCAACTCCAAGCCGCCCGATGATAGTAGTACCGGGTTGGGTTTGGCCATTGCGCGGCGCATTGTCGAGCTGCTCCAGGGAGAGATTCATGTGGCCAGCCGCCTGCGGGAGGGCGCGACTTTTTCCTTTTCCCTGCCTGTCTGGCAACATTGAACCAGCTTATGAAGGGAAAATGATATGAACGATGAAGATCCGGTTGCAGATGCCCCTGATCAGTCCGAACAGCCGGAGTTCTCCGCGCTGGAGGGGAGAATACTCGGCGTCCTGATGGAGAAACAGCGCACCACACCCGATTACTATCCCATGACCCTCAATGCCCTGGTGCAGGCCTGTAATCAGAAAACCAGCCGCAATCCCATCATGAGCCTGACGTCGGGGGAGGTCGGCCACGCTGTAAATGTATTGAGGGATCGGGAACTGGCAGGTGCGGAATTTTCAGGCAGGGCGGAACGCTACGAACAGAAACTGACCCGGGTGATGAATCTGGATCGGAAGGAGCAGGCTGTCTTTTGCGTAATGTTGTTGCGCGGATCACAGACCCTGGGCGAGATTCGCAGCAACACTGCACGCATGGCCGACTTTTCTGATCTAGGGGATGTCAGAGATACAATCGAGGGTCTTATGGGCAGGGAACCTCCGCTGGTCAGATTCGGTCGGGCGCCCGGTCACAGGGAGGAACGTTACAGCCAACTGTTGTGCGGCGATACCGGTCCGGATCCGGCCACCCAGTCACCCGGCCAGACTGCCCCTGCCGATTCGCAGCGCGTCGATGAAATGGAGCGGCAGATTGCACAGCTTCGCAAAGAACTGGATGCCTTGTGGCGATTGACCGGGCTGGAGAAAGAACAGCCCGATTCCGAGTGAGCGTCAGGTATCCAGGGTGTGAAGTTCCACGGAGAACTCCGGGGCATCCATGATGTGCCGTTTTACGGCACAGAGTTCCATGGCCCGCTCGATGCCGGCACGATATTTCTCCGGAAACCCTGCAGGCAGGGTCAGGTGTAATGACATCCTTGTGAACCTCTTCTTCTTAGCGTCACCTTCGCACACCATGTTTAAATCCATCCCATCTGTCGGCAGGTCTCTGGACTTGCAGAAACCCAGGGCATAGATCCCGGCGCAGGTGGCGATGGATGCGAGGAAGTGGTCGAAAGGTTCCGGGGCCGAGGCTTCACCGCCGGCCTTTACCGATTGATCGGTCTGGATGAGAAAATCCCCGATTCGTGCATTCACCTTCTTTCCGCCGGGGAATTCGATTTTGACGGTTTGCGTGGACATTATCCTGGTGTCTCCAAGTTTGATGTGCCCATTGTAAATGAGTGCCTGTCATCTGAAAATGAAACTGACCGCCGCACAACCAGGAGTGCCAGTCATGTTGTTGGAAATTCCGGGTGTTCTCAATTAGGGATAAGGGCCAAGGATTTCTTCCTCGGCCCTGTGCCCTCGGCCCTCGGCCCTATAAATCAATACCCCCCTTTCCTCTTGGTCTCCGGCAACCCGGCGATCTTGCCGGCCTGTTTCGCGGGTCCCATGGGAAAATGGATGTAAAGGGCCTTCGCGTCCACTTTGCCTACGTCGGTCCAGAGGCCCTTGAAGTGTTTCACCATGTGGCGTTCGTTGGGCTGGTTGCCGGCGTTGTTGAAGTATTCCTCACGCAGGTAATTGATGATGTCCCAGGCCTTGTCGGACAGGGCGATACCCTCACTCTCTGCAATGGCGGCGGCAACGCCTTCGTTCCAGTCTTCGTGATTCTCCAGGTAACCGTTTTCGGTGGCTGCAATGGTTTTGCCATTCACTTCATAAGACATTGATCTCTCCCTCTCAAATTAGACTCCCCCCAGCCACAATCCTCTTTTTGATAGCTGCTGCACATATGGCGGGAGGGCATCTTAGAAAAAAATAATATATTAAAACGATGCTCCCTAAATTGAAACTCAAAACTCGTAACCAGTCACTTTATTCTTAAAAGCTTTTCTGAGGTATGAACAGCCCGAAACCCATCTGGCGCATGGGACCGATGCCCTGTTTCTGGAGTTCCAGCGCATCTTCATAGGGCAGATCGGCCACCATGAGACTGCGCGTATTGACCAGGCCTGCCGGAATTTGAAATGCCGACTGCTTGCCGCACAGGACCTTCTTGAATCTCAGGCGAAGTCGCTGCAGTTGGTCGACTGCCCAGGTGATGAATTCGTCTTCTTCCTGTTCACCCTCTGCGACAACGTAGCGCGAATACAGGATGGTTGAGAGGCTGAGGGGTCTGGGCTTGGCTCGACCGATATCCATCCGGTGACCGGCCACATCCAGGCAGGTGCCGGACAGCTCCCAGGCCTGTTCCAGACGATGACCGGGGAGCCGCAGTATCAGGCGTGTCCTCCGGGACAGGTACAGCAGATCCCCGGAAGCCTGTGGTCTCTCCCAGCCATTTCCCGAATCTGCACCGTGTATCAGGTGCAGCCCCGCCATCGGCTCCGAAGCAAACCAGGGCAGCGCCCGCGAGACGCCCTCATGCAGAGCCCAGGCATGATCCACCGGAAGTGTCCGGCAATCCAACCGGAACAGAAGGTCAACCACATCCTCGGGTATCACTGTCTGTTCGTCGTTTGTCTCTTCCTGCCAATACATCAAGTTTCGCCTGTTTTATTTCGCGGCCAAGGCCGCGAACGGTGACTTCATGCAGGTATTCTGCTTCGCAGTTCATCCCGGTCAAACCACCAGCGGCCACCAGTCATAATATCCAGTACCTGCGCGAGGCGGGGCAGAAATTTTTCGGGATCATCCAGTTCCAGTTGCTGAACCCAGAAATCAAAGATCTCCTGTTCCTCCACCTGGCTGTGCCGGCGGGCCACCTGGCCAAGTAATTGATTGCTGAAGAACATAAGCTCATCGCGCTGCTTTCCTACCGCCCGAAGATCCACCAGGTAGCAGGCCGTGGCTGCGGCTACGCCTGCCCCATCAGACCTGTCGGGACTGTCATCGATGAGGTGCTGCAGCATGGCGACACTCAATTCGGGATCCACCGGAAAGGTGACGCCCAGCCAGATTCCGTGGGCCAAGGCCTTCACTGCCTCCGTTGCTTCCGTCTGAAACATTACGTCGCAGGCCTCCACGGCGCGCAGCCAGAGCTCATCACCCACGGCCTGATCCAGTGTTTTCCTGGCCAGATCCCATGCCTCCTGCCCCATATTCGCCTGGAGCATGGAATAGCACATGTCCAGCGTCAGCCGCAGACGCTCATCCAGAGGCGCATCCGTTCCCAGCGCCTCAATCTGCTGTTCAAGCTCCTTGAGCTGCAGCTCAAGCACCTTCGCGGAAGTCTCCGCGTCCGTCGCACACTCGCTCCCACCCAGATAAGTCTCTGTCTGCAAATACTTCAACAACCTTTACCCCACGTTATTTCGTCTCCGAGCAACTTAAACCCGAAAGCCCAGATAATTTTCTTTTCTTCCCTAGGCCCTCGGCCCTTAGCCCTAGGCCCTTTCTTTCAAGTAAACGCCGCCTCCAGGCGGTCCTCCCAATTCTCCGGTGTATCGCTGAACGGGGGCTTCACGTCGATGCGGAAGAACATCTCTGTCTTGGAGCGCTCCCGGATCACCTGAACCAATTGTTCAAATGAATCCACATCCGGATTCTGCATCAAGACTTCACTGACATGGAGCATGTTTCCCCTTCCTCCCCGCTGAACGGATACCGTTTCGAACTGCCATCAGGGCTGGTTTGTCCGCGGTCCGGAACTTAAACCTGAGTAAATTACTAAGTAATTATATTGAACCCCAAATGCCGGATGAATTGCAAGCTTCGGTATACGCATCAGTTATTGCGATGCATCATTTACCCTGCTGAATAATTCTATATCATGAATGACGGGATTGCTGATATCTCTATGATAAAGCGAGATAAAAAATTTCGATGGAGGCAAAATTTCATATATTACCAAATTTTTATATATCCCATTATGGGTAGGTGTTTTGGGTAGGAACCCCCCCCATTAGCGGGATATTGTACTGCATAAGGAAATCCTAAAATACAGGCCATATCTATAGAAATTAGGGTGGTACGGTTCGCCTGAAGATAAGTTTAGCGAGTCCGGGGAAGCTGTAATTTTCAAGTTTTTTTTAAGCATCATGAATAGGCGCAGTCGCCCCACAGAATTCCCGATGATTATCCGGATCTTTCATATGGAGAAAAACTGATGTCAAAACCCATGCACGACACCCCCATGCTGGATCAGCTGGAAAGCGGCCCCTGGCCGAGCTTTGTGACAGGCCTGAAGCGCCTGGCCAAGGACAACGACATCATGGTCGACCTGATGGGCCAGCTGGAGACATCCTACGAGACCCGCAAGGGCTACTGGAAGGGCGGCACCGTGGGTGTCATCGGCTACGGCGGCGGCATCATCCCCCGCTTCACCGAACTCAAGGGTGAAGACGGCAAGGCCATCTATCCCGATGCAGCCGAATTCCACACCCTGCGC
>JAQYVO010000184.1 GCA_030145425.1 Chromatiales bacterium
GCCGCAGGAGTTCTTCCAGAACCGACCGTAGTGGAGCATCCAGCGCACGAGCTGCGCAATTGGCTCAGAGTACATGTTCGAATCCCTGTAATCGAGGCACTCCTTGCGGCCTTTCGCATAGGGTCCCAGTCGTTCGGCGACGAACTCTACGGCGCGCTCTGCCTCGATTCGCATAGGCTTAGCCTTGACTGCGGCAAGGAACGGCAGCCAGAAGAGATGCAAGTTGATGTCGTGGGAGTTGAAGTCCCGGTCGGACATAATGGTGCCGTAACCCCACTCCAATTCACTGCGCGGATCGTAGCCGTGGTTGGCCATGCCCCAGTACGGGAAGTCCGCCATGCCGGATTCGAGGTCTTCCTCGCGTCCCCACCTATGCAACGCATGCATATAGCCGTCCGCGAGATCGGCCCCGATGTCCGTCCGTTTGGCGATACAATCGAGGAATGCTTCGGCGAATTCGGGGTGACCGAGCTGGTCCCAGGGGAGCTCGGACTTGATCTTGCCTTTGGGGCCCAGAATGCCCTCGTGATACAGATACTCCAGCCAGGGCAGTGCGCTGTTCAGTCCATAGGTGTTGATGCCGTAAAGACCGGCAGCCCGCGCCGCGTCAAGATTGGCGTTGCCGATATCTGTAGGGTCTTTATAGACACGCCGTGCGAACGCTCCGTACCAGGCGGTTTCCTGACAACTCTGCTCGTTGTGCTTACCATTCTCATACCGAGTCCGACATCCGCCGATGCAGCTCTGGCAGGCCTGAGGCCTGCGTTTATGGGTGGGCGGCGTCTCAAAGGCGACGGTAATGGCGCCCATGCCCAAGAGCCCCCCCCAGGAAGTCAGATCCGGCTTGTCCGGATCGTCAACATACTTCTCCTGGGTAAGGAACCGGGCCTGGATCAGTCCCGCAGGATCTGCGACGTGGACTGCACCGGTGCCGAGGATACTGACGGCTTTGAGGTTCTTGGAACCCCACACGCTGCCGAAGCCGCCCTGACCGGCGCCGTTACCGGCATCGTGGATAAGCGCGCCATGGACGGAGTTCTCACCGATGGGGCCAATGGATAGAAGCGACGGTTTCTGCGTGGTTCGGCCGGCGTCGATGGTGCTGCGCAACAGCTTCCAGTCGGACTTGGTGCCCCTGCGCATCCCGATTTTGGCCCACACCTGTTGTTGGGTCTCCTCCGTGCCCTTGCCCCACAGAGTCCGGGCATCCATGAAAGCCACATCACCATTGCGGATGTCCACCCACACCGGGTGTTCGGCTTTGCCGGTGATCACAATCGCATCCCAGCCGGCGTATTTCATCATGGACGAGAACCGCCCGCCGAAATTCGAGCGCGTGTACCAGGAAATCGGCCACTGCCCGGTTCCGATTCCGGTGACCTCGGTACGTCCCCCGCCGGAGGGGACCAGCGTGCCACAGAACGGGGATGCGCTCAGGACACAGACGTTGCGCGGGTCGCGGCCGTCTGTGAGGGTCTTGTCTTCGCAGTAGTCCCAGAACAAGGCAGTCCCGAGACCGTGGCCGCCTCCCCAGCGCTTGTACTTCTCCGTCGAGATTGCCTTGGCCTTCAGCCTGGTCAAGTCCAAGAGAAGAATGTGCCCAGCCCAGCCGTCGTTTTTCACGTCACACTACCTTGAATTTCGGGTTCCATCATCGGACCAGGTAAGATCATCAGTCCTCCTTGCTAAAGCCACGCGCGAACCATCCCTTCCCACGCAAGTTGACCTGATAGGACTCCTCGCGCGACTGATCCGGCATCTTATTGGTGAACGAGATTGCCTTCACCGGGCATACCTTGACGCAGGCCTGGGTGCCTCCGATACCCCCCTTCTCACCCAGATACGGCGCATCGGTGCACAGATCGCATTTCTGCGCCTTGTGCTGCTTCGGGTCCCACTGCACCCGGCTGGGAGTGAACTGACAGGCATCGATGCACTGTTCGCAGCCGATGCAGCGTTTCTGATCGATCATGCGCACGTTGCCCATCTCCAGCGCGGGACGGTTCGCCGCTACCGGGCAGGCCTGTACGCAGGGTGCATCCTCGCACTGGTGGCACGGCGCCATGAAGACGTCGCCCGGGTAGTCGGCGAAGGAATCCTGCTGGATCTGAATGCGGGAAAGCGACTGTGAAGTCGCACCGTGATGGCCTAGCGAACAGGCCATCATACAGCTGCCGCACCCCTGGCACTTCTTGAGGTCGACCACCAGGAATCCCTTGCAGTCGGGCATGGCCTCTAACTTGCCGGGCAGAAAAAAAGACCCCGCCACGAATGCGGCCGCACACGTCGCCCCGGCGACCATCATAAACTTGCGCCGGCCCGGGTTTTCCGGTTCGAGCATTGCGCGCTCTTTTTCGTTCAAGCCATCACTGCTCATACTATTTCACCTTGCCCTCGGCCTCGAGGTGTTTGATCCAATCGGGATTCTCTCTCTTGGCAAAGTCGAGCGGCACGTAGCCGCCACCGCCCTTGCCCATGCCCACCATGGCCTTGAAACACGGAAACATCCACGGCGTTAGCACCAGCGGAACGTGCATGATCAGATAGAACACCATCAACAGCGTGAAGAAATCGTGCGTCAGATTCATGAAGTGACTGAGCACCACCGGGAATTCATAGAAACGGGCGGCAACCTTGAAGAAACCCGAGATGACGAGCGGAAAAAGGCAACCCATGGCCATGAGAAACGCGAGTTGCTCCGACCCCTCGAACTTCTCCGGATGCACGGTGCGCTTGGTAAGGCCCGCGCGGTGCAGATAGAAGATGAGTCCCTCCGATATCGGGTTGCTCTTTCCGCCCACAAACGGGATGAAGGCAGACAGTCGCCTCGGGCTGAGCGCCCAGTTCCCGAGAAGGTAAAAAAAGCCCACGAGCATGAAGACTACGGCGACGAAGTGGATGTTGAACAGGAACGCCGTCGCCTGACCGTCAGGTGTGAGCCGCGGAATGAAGAACACTCCCAACGCGAGCCCACTGAACATCACGACGATACACGGCAGCGCCAGCAACCAGTGACCCAGCCGTCCCGCGAAGTCCATGCGCAATACCCGCTCGCCCTCCCGATCGATGTAGCAGGCAACGCGCCGGGTCATCGAGGAGAGAATGATGCCTACGAATGCAGCTACGAACGGCATCCAGGACAGGTGGTCGAAAAACAGATATGGCGCCTCACCCACCCCGCGGCCGGTTGGCCGGAGTTGGGCCGCATAGTATCCGACGCCGATTGCTGCGCCGAAAACCGCCAAAAGGACGAACAACAGAAGCAAACCACGTCTACGCATGCCATCAAACCTCGTAAAGTGTTTGTTCATGCGTCATAGACGCCTCGCCACGACGCTAATACATATAAACAAATCCTACAGATCAAAATGTAAGCGTCAATGCAAGTATTTATGTATATGTATGAATCAACATTCATAGGGGAACAAGTACTGCCTATGAATTATCGCACTTTATTTCGGTGTAATTTCCTTCGGTTTAGTGGTGTTGCCCGTGGCAGCAGGAAAATCTGGGAACACGTAAGCCTTCTTGTTGTGCTCGATCAGGTCGTTTCCGCCCGCTATGAAACTGACAAACCGTTTCTTGCACTCGTAAAAACCGTGCCACCAGGTATAATCAGGGGCCATCATGGCCGCACCAAATCGAGCCCTACGTCCCTCATGGTGCCAGAGTTCATAGAATTCAACCTCAAGTTCCTCATCAAAGAACTTGCTCTTGTCCAGCAACCCTTTGGAATAGAGATTGTCCAGCATCTTCTTTGCCGGTTTGAAATAGATGTCGTTATAGGCCTCGTTCACCTTGTCATATTTGACAAAGTGGTCATCCACCCAGACCTTGCCGTGACACTGCTTGCAAATCTCTTTCATCTTGGCCCGCTCAGTCTCATGGTTGACCTTGGCTGGAAATGGTTTGAAGTTTTCGGGTCGCACTGACAGAGGAGC
>JAQYVO010000241.1 GCA_030145425.1 Chromatiales bacterium
CGCCTCATGTTGACTTATCCAACCATCGATCCGGTGGCGCTGTCCATCGGCCCGCTCAGTATTCACTGGTATGGACTGACCTATCTGGTCGGTTTTCTGGGCGGCTGGTGGCTGGGGCGGGTCCGGGCGGCCCGGCCCGGATCGGGCTGGAGCTTTCGGCAGGTGGACGATCTGATCTTTTACCTGGTGCTTGGCGTGATGCTGGGCGGGCGCCTGGGTTATATGACTTTCTACAGCAGTTCCAGCCTGGTGTCCGATCCCCTGTCGCTGGTGAGGGTCTGGGAGGGCGGCATGTCCTTCCACGGTGGTTTGATCGGGGTACTGGTGGCCATGTGGTTCTATGGGAGACGTTGTCAGAAGCGTTTCTTCGAAGTGACTGACTTTATTGCGCCGCTGATCGCCGTCGGGCTGGGAGCCGGCCGCATCGGCAATTTCGTCAATGGTGAACTCTGGGGGGGGGCGACTTCGGTTCCCTGGGCCATGAAGGTCTCATGTGAGCGCTTTTTCTCCCTGTGCCATGACAAACTCCAGCTTCCTCCCGGTGTCGAATATTCCCCGCCGCTGCACCCGAGCCAGCTGTACGAAGCCGGCCTCGAGGGCCTGGTATTGTTCCTGATTCTGTGGATTTACTCGGCCAGGCCCCGGCCTATGATGGCGGTTTCCGGTCTGTTCCTGCTGTGTTACGGTTTGTTTCGATTCGCCGTGGAGTTGGTGCGCATGCCCGATGCCCACATCGGTTACCTCGCCTCCGGCTGGCTGACCAGGGGGCAACTGCTCACCCTTCCGATGCTGGTGGCCGGGGCGGCGCTGATGCTTCTGGCCTACCGCAACTCGAGAGAACCGAAACCATCCGACTGACGGGAGAGTCCCGTAAAAATCATGACAAAAATATTCATACACGACGAATTCGAACCGGAAGCCAGTGCCATGCTCCAGGCCCTCTACAGCCGCTCCGCGGAGAGTGTGGAGACGCATGTGGAGAAGGTCAGGGAGCGGGGATCCGCCAAGTTCATGGAGAGCTACTATGTTGGCTACGGTCATGCCTCCATCGGCGACTGCGGAACCACCACCATCTTCATCGAGGGATTGTCCATCCTTGCCACCAAGGCCATACAGGACAACCCGCTTTACTCCGGTCAGGAGACATCGACCCGGTACATAGACTTTTCCAGACAGGAAATACTGGATCCGGTGGGCACCGGCGAGACCCGGTCGATACTTGACGATTGGCTTGAGTTCTACACCGGCTCCACCGGGGAACTGGTGGAGCACCTGAAGGCGCAACATCCGGCGCAGGAGGGACAAAAGGCCACGGTCTGGGAGAAGGCAATCAATGCCCGCGCCTTTGATATCCTGCGGGGGTTCCTGCCCGCCGGAATAACCACTCAGCTTTCCTGGAGCACCAATCTGCGCCAGGCCTACGACAAGCTGACGCTGCTGCGCCATCACCCCCTCCTGGAAATCCGGGATATCGCGAGCTCGACATTGGAGATGCTGAAGGCAAAGTATCCCAGCAGCTTTGGTCACCCGCTCAACCCGGAGCAGGAGGCGTACCTGGAGCGCCATGGCTTTCCCATGAACTACAGCGTTCTGGCATCCGACGGTAATGCCCCGGAGTTCGCCTACGAATGCGGCATCGACAACCCGTTGATGGAGTCGGAGACCCTTCCGTTGATCAGCGAGCGGCCCCCAAGGACCAACCTGCCCCGGCTGCTGTCCCGCTACGGTCGCTACAGATGCCGGTTCAATCTGGACTACGGCTCATTCAGGGATCTTCAGCGCCACCGCAACGGCTTGTGCCGGATCCCCCTTCTGACGGACAAGCTGGGGTTTCACGAATGGTACCTGGCACAGCTTCCGGAGGTGCTGCGTTCAAGCGCGGAGGCATTGATCGCCAGGCAGCTAGACCGGGTCAACGCCCTGGATAAAGATGGGCTTTCCGCCGTGGACAGGCAGCACTATCTGCCCCTGGGGATGAAGGTTGCCTGCGAAGTGGTCTACGATCTGCCGGAGATGGTTTATGTGACGGAACTGCGGGCCGGCTCCACGGTCCACCCGACCCTGCGCATCGTCGCCCACCGGATGCACGATGCCATGGCCCGGGAGCA
>JAQYVO010000216.1 GCA_030145425.1 Chromatiales bacterium
CAGTTTCGTGCTGGCGGACGATGTGTGCTGTGCCAGATCGTCTTTCTCGCAGAGAAAGACATTCAGCCCACGCCCGGCCGCATCTCTGGCAATACCTACCCCGTTGACGCCGCCGCCAACAACCAAGAGATCTTTCTCGATCATTGCCCGGAACAGGTCACACCCATCTAAAAATGCAGAGCAGATAGATGATTGATATAGCCAGCGCGCCCCACAGCGGCGTGCCGACAAAACCCAGCCAGGCCAGGTGGATGAATGCACTGCCGACCAGCGAGATGAACAACCGGTCGCCACGGGTCGTATCCAACCCCAATACACCCCTGCGTGCTCCTCCACCGGGGCTGAAATGCTCCCATACCCCCATGGTGGTTATGGCCAGCAGGATAAAGATAAAGAATGCAGCCGTCGGCCAGGTCCAGGCCATCCAGGAAAGAAACATGCATCAACCTCCCAACTCAAACCCTGCCGAGGGCGAAACCTTTGGCGATGTGGTTACGAACGAACCAGATCACGAAGGCGCCCGGAATAATCGTCAACGTGCCGGCCGCAGCCAGCAGTCCCAGCTCATATCCCGCTGTGCTTGCGGTACGCGTCATTGTCGCGGCAATGGGCTTGGCCGCTACCGAGGTAAGCGTCTTGGCCAGCAGCAGTTCCACCCAGGAAAACATAAAGCAGAAGAACATGACCACACCGATCCCCGCCGCGATAGTCGGTATGAAAATCCGGATAAAAAAGCGCCCGAACGAGTAGCCGTCCACATAAGCGGTCTCATCCAGTTCCTTGGGTACGCCGGACATGAAGCCTTCCAGAATCCAGACCGCCAGGGGGATATTGAACAGGCAGTGGGCAAGAGCTACCGCAATCGGCGTGTCGAACAATCCTACCGCCGAATAGAGCTGAAAAAACGGCAGCGCGAATACTGCGGGCGGGGCCATGCGGTTGGTCAGCAACCAGAAGAACAGATGTTTATCACCGAGGAAGCGATAGCGGGAGAAGGCGTAGGCTGCGGGCAGCGCGACGCTGACCGACAGCAGCGTGTTCATCCCGACATAGGTCAGCGAATTGAAATAGCCGTTGTACCAGGTGGGATCGGTGAATATGGTGATGTAGTTAGCTAATGTGAACTCCTGGGGCCACAGGGAAAATGTCCCAAGGATTTCGTTGGTGGTCTTGAACGACATGCTGACCAGCCAATAGATTGGAAGCAGCAGAAACAGGATGTACAGGGTGGGCACCAGCCACTTGGGCATTTTCATCACTGTTCCTCGTTACGCATCATCAGGGTGTAGAAAATCCAGCTCATTACCAGGATGATGAGGAAGTAGATCAATGACATCGCGGCAGCAGGCCCCAGATCGAACTGGCCCAACGCAATCTTTACGAGATCGATCGACAGGAAGGTCGTGGTATTGCCCGGCCCGCCACCGGTAAGTACGAAGGGTTCCGTGTAGATCATGAAGCTGTCCATGAAGCGCAGCAATATGGCGATGGTCAGCACCCGTTTCAATTTCGGCAACTGGATAAAGCGGAACACCGACCAGGCACTGGCGCCGTCGATACGGGCGGCCTGATAGTAGGCATCGGGAATGGAACTTAAGCCGGCATAAGCCAGCAGCACCACCAGAGAGGTCCAGTGCCAGACATCCATCAATACTGTGGTGAACCAGGCCGCCAGGGGCTGCTGGGTAAAGTTGTAGTCAAAGCCCATGCCGTTGATCATTCGCCCCAGCAGACCGATATCCGGCAGTGCAAAGATATTCCACATGGCACCGACAACGTTCCAGGGAATCAACAGCGGCAATGCCATCAGCACCAGACAAACCGACACCCAGGGGCCCTTCTTGGGCATGGACAGCGCAATGGCAACGCCAAGTGGTATCTCTATAAGGAGAATGATGCCGGTGAAGCTCAACTGGCGCAGCAGCGATGCATGAAACCGTTCCGAATTCAGTATCTGTTCAAACCACTTGACACCTTCAAAAAAGAAAACGTTGTTGCCGAAGGTCTCCTGTACCGAATAGTTGACCACGGTCATCAGCGGAATCAGCGCATTGAAGGCCACCAGGACCACAACGGGCAGCACCAGAAACCAGGCTCTTTGATTAACTGTCTTGTCGATCATAGTGTTAACCTAGTTGATGATCCAACCGTCCGCATAGACGTGGGTTTTGGTCAAGTCGAATGCCAGATGCCCCTTGTCTTCGGGTATGGGCACATTCTCCGGCGTCACCAGCTTGATAGCATGGGATTTATGACTCACCTCCACGATGCGGTAACGCCCCACGTCATCCACCCTGACGATATCCACCGGCAGTCCTTTAGAGTCAAAGTGTAGAAACTCGGGCCGCACCCCGATCTCCATTCGTGTGGCATCCGCCGGCACATCGACCGCTTGGGCTATATCCAATTTGTGGCCCAGGAAGCTGGGAAAGCCATCGATAATCTCACAGGGAAGCAGGTTCATTCCCGGTGACCCAATGAAATGACCGACAAAGGTATGGCCCGGCTTATCGAACAACTCTTCCGGCGTACCTATCTGTACTACCTGGCCTTCGAGCATCACCACGACTTTATCGGCAAAGGTAAGCGCCTCGGTCTGGTCGTGAGTTACATAGATCATGGTTGCCCCCACCTCCTGTTGGAGCTCCTTCAGCTTGGAACGCAACTGCCACTTCAGATGGGGATCGATCACCGTCAGGGGCTCATCGAACATAATCACGTTTACATCGGATCTCACCAGCCCCCTGCCCAGGGATATCTTCTGCTTCCCGTCGGCAGTCAGACCCGATGCCCGGTTGCCCAGCGCCGCCTCCAGGTCGAGCATCCTGGCTATCTCCTCCACCCGGCTTTTTACCTGGGCTTCCGGAATACCTCTGTTGCGCAGAGGAAAGGCACGATTGTCGAACACAGTCATGGTGTCGTAGACCACGGGAAACTGAAAAACCTGGGCTATTTCACGGTGCTCTGACGGAACATTGGTGACATCCCGGTCGTCAAAGAGCACGCGGCCATGGGAAGGCTGCAGCAGCCCCGAGATCACGTTCAACAAGGTTGTCTTGCCGCACCCCGAAGGGCCGAGCAGCGCATAGGCACCCCCATCCGACCAGACCACATCCAACTCTTTCAGCGCCCAGTCATCAGGCGACTCAGGATGATCCAGATAACTGTGCCGGACCTGATCAAGGGTAATTTTTGCCATTCTTCCTCTGCTCTTCGATTAAACCAAAACTGCCAGCTTTCTAAAGTCAGCCTACTACCGTCTTCCCTTGGCCCTTGGCCCTAGGCCCTAGGCCCTTCTTAATTCCCTACCCAATGATCTGTTCATTCGCATCGAAATAAAAACAATGATCCGTCTGAACAAACAACTCCACTGCCTCCCCCCGCTTCAGGGGATGAATGCCGTGGGACAGTGACACCCAGGTGTCCCCACCAACGCTCATGTGGATGACACTTTCCGAACCGCTGATCTCGGTGACCACCACCTTGCCGCTTACTCTCACTGCCTCATCATTGTCCGGCACCAGGGTAATGTGATGGGGACGGAAGCCGACGATATAGTCGCCGTCGGGAAGAGATGCATACTTGCCCTTGGCCTTCCAGCTGACGGTTTCGTTGTAATGAAAGCTGTCTCCGCGTTTACTTATTGCGGCGGTATTGATGGGCGGATCTGAAAACACCCGGGCACTCAACAGGTCTTTTGGGTCACGATAGACCGAAGACGTAGGACCGTACTGGGTAAAGCTGCCTTCGTGCAAAGTCGCAGTGTAACCACCCAGCAACAGCGCTTCTGCAGGTTCGGTTGTGGCATAAACGACAGTGGCCCCGCTGTCGTGGAAAAGCTTCGGCAGTTCCTCCCGCAGCTCTTCCCGGAGCTTGTAGTCGAGATTGGCCAGGGGTTCGTCCAGAAGCACCAGGTCAGACTCCTTGATCAGGGCACGGGCCAACGCCACCCGTTGCTGCTGCCCGCCCGAAAGCTCCGCAGGCATTCGTCTGAGCATTGGCTGTATCTTCAATAATTCAGCGACTTTCTGGACCCGGGCATCGATCTCCTTCTTCGGCATGCGAACCACTTTCAGGGGAGATGCAATATTGTCGTAAACGCTGAAGTTGGGATAGTTGATGAACTGCTGATAGACCATCGCAACCTTGCGTTTTTGTACCGCCATGCCGGTGACATTTTGGCCCTTGAACCAGATCTCCCCGCTGGTGGGACGTTCCAGACCGGCCATCAAACGCAGCAATGTGGTCTTTCCAGAGAGCGTTGTCCCCAGCAGAATATTGAACCGGCCCTCTTCCAGCTTGATGCTGGTCGGGTAAATGTGGGTGTCAACGCCCACTGTCTTGGTTACCTCTTTGAGTTCAATGGCCATCTAATCTTTACAGCGGATTTCCAAGGCTGATGTGTATCCTGTTTGCATGCAAAAAACGGTTTGTTTCATAACTTCTTCATCGGAAGAAAAACTCATCCCTCACTCTTGCGATGGTCTACAACGGCATCACACTTTCCCTTGCCGGACGCAACGAGCAGCGTGACCCCCCGTTCCTTGCAGATGGCCGTGAACGCCGGTGGGGGCATCCGGTCTGTAACAAAAAAGTCTATATTCGGTATATCCACTATTCGTATGGGTGCGTTGCGCTCGAATTTGGTCGAATCGGCCACCAAAACGACCGATCGGGCATGTGAAATGATGGCTTGTGCAACCCGGACTTCCCGCGGGTCGTAATCGAGCACGGTACCGTCCTCCTCGATCGCCGAGGCGCCGATCACTGCATAATCCACTTTGAACTGGGCAATGAAATCCACTGTTGCATCACCCACGATGCCGCCATCTTCACGTCTGACCACCCCCCCTGCTGTCATAACCTGGATGGTCTCGCATTCCCGCAACGTGTTGGCGACGTTGATGTTGTTGGTTATCACCAGCAGACCCACGTGGTCGATCAAATGCCGGGCAACCTGCTCAGTGGTAGTACCGATATTGATGAACAGCGAGGTGTCGTCCGGTATAAGTTCCGCCGCGCACTGGGCGATTGCCTCTTTCTCCTCTTTCGATATCCGCCGTCTCGCCTCATAGCCCAGGTTGGCAACGCCATCCTGAACGATTGCACCACCATGGACCCGTTGCAGCAGACCCAGTTCGCGCAACTGATTGAGATCACGCCGAATCGTCTGCGGTGTCACGTTGAAGGTTTCCGCCAGAGGCTCAACCTGCACCTCGCCACGAATGCGCGCATGGTTGAGGATCTCCTTCTGCCGCGGATTCAGATTGGGTGCTTTTGACGGACTGATCATGGCATCTGTCTGTAGCCGGCGCTCAGTTCAACTTTCCGGATGCAGCGGATAAACAAACCGGGGAGGCTGCAGATATTGTGGAGGACGCCTTCGCGCCCTCCACGTCTGCACTTTACACAGGCTTACGTCTAACCCGCCTTCTGCCAGCGTTTGACCAGTTCGTCATAGTCGATGGTCTCGCCCTTGGGTTTCTCGTTTGCCAGTTTTGCCTTGGGTGAACCTGGCTTCTTGAGCCAGTAGGCAGGGTCCTTTTCCTCATTCAACCGGGGACCGCATCCGCCGTAGACTTTGGCCTTTTCATCGGCTGTCTGCATACGGGCCATGGTTATGTCCATCTCAGAGGCCAGCCTGTCCATGGCCTGTTGCGGTGTGAAGGCACCGGAGTTGACATCACCAATCTGCTGCCACCAGATCTGCGCCAGCTTCGGATAGTCAGGCACATTGACACCGGTCGGGGTCCAGCGTACCCGGTCGGGGGAACGATAGAATTCCACAAGACCGCCCAGTTGCGGTGCCCGCTCGGTGAAGGATGCATGACGGATGTCGCTGTCCCTGATGGGAGTCAGGCCGACATGAGTCTTCTTGAGAGAGGTCGTCTTGGCGACCACGAATTGCGCATACAGCCATGCCGCCTTGCGCCGATCCACAGGCGTGGACTTGAACAGTGTCCAGGAGCCCGCATCCTGATAACCCAGTTTCTGACCTTTTTCCCAATAAGGGCCGTGGGGTGATGGGGCCATGCGCCAGAGCAGCTTGCCGTCCTTATCGACGGTGTTGTTGCCCTCACTCTGCGGTGTGACCATGGATGAAGTGAACGCGGTGTACCAGAAGATCTGCTGTGCCACGTTGCCCTGGGACAGCGCCGGCAGAGACTGATAGAAATCGTAGCTCGCGGCACCCGGCGGTGCATACTTGCGCAGCCACTCGTCCCATTTGCGGATTGCGTAGACGGCCGCAGGGCCGTTTGCCGCACCGCCCCGCGATACAGAGGCACCTGCCGGGTTACAGGAATCCTCCTCCATACGGATGCCCCACTCGTCCACGGGTCGGCCATTAGGCAGCCCCTTGTCACCGGCACCTGCCATGGAAAGCCAGGCATCGGTCATGCGCCAACCCAGATCGGGCGCACGCTTGCCGTAGTCCATGTGTCCATATATCCGGACACCATCGATCTCCTTGACGTGAACCGAGAAAAATTCGGCGATATCTTCATAGGCGGACCAGTTGACAGGCACACCCAGGTCATAGCCGTAGCGTTTCTTGAACGCTTTTTTCAGATCGTCCCGCTGGAACCAGTCGTAGCGGAACCAATAGAGATTCGCAAACTGCTGATCGGGTAGCTGATATAACTTGCCATCCGGACCGGTAGTGAAGGAAATACCCATGAAATCATTCAGATCAAGCATGGGATTGGTGACATCCTTACCCTCACCCGCCATCCAATCAGTAAGATTGACGGCAAGCTGTAATCGAGAATGGGTGCCGATCAGATCCGAGTCATTGATGTAGGCATCGTAAAGATTACGACCGGTCTGCATCTGAGTCTGAACCGCCTGCACCACCTCGCCTTCTCCCAGCAGCTGGTGATTGACCTTAATGCCGGTAATCTCCTGGAATGCCTTGGTCAGCACCTTGGATTCGTACTCGTGAGTGGGGATGGTCTCTGAAAGGACATTGATCTCCATGCCCTTGAAAGGTGCTGCTGCCTTAACGAACCAGGCCATCTCCTTTTTCTGCTCGGCCTTGGAGAGCGTCGATGGCTGGAACTCCTTGTTTATCCATTTATCCGCCTCGGCCTGTCCTGCGAACACCCCGGGCGGGGCACAGATAAGAGCGGCTGCAATCGCAACTGCAATTCTCTTCTTCATTTAGTTTTTCCTCCGACAATTTGGCGCTGTAACCGCCCCATGAATTTTCGATATTAGCACACCATATTTTCGTTTCAATGGTTTTATGAGAGAAAAACGAGCATATATTCACCAAAGACGAAAATCCGATCTTTCTAATCAACACTTTTTTACATAGAATCTGTTTTGAGTTATAGGGTTACCGACACTCGGCATGACAGGATGGCACAGCCGGGTTTGGCATTGGATTATCCATATAATAATGTGCTGAAATAGATATCGATGCCTGTCAACAGGCAGCGGATATGGGGGGGGCGCAAATGGCTGAAAACACACTAATTCTCAGTATCGACCAGGGTACCACCAGCACCCGGGCAATTCTGTTCAAAACGAACGGACACCAGGTATTTACGGCCCAACGGGAATTCCGACAGATATTTCCGGATCTGGGCTGGGTCGAGCACGATCCGGAAGAGATCTGGTCAACCACCCTGGCAGTCTGCCGCGAAGCCATCGAATGGAGCCGCAAGGAGGCCTGTACTATTGCCGCCATCGGCATCACCAATCAAAGGGAAACCACCGTGGTATGGGACCGGGAGAGCGGAAAGCCCGTCCATAACGCCATCGTCTGGCAGGACCGGCGTACCGCCGATTTCTGCGACGCGTTGGCCCGGGCAGGCAGGGATTCCGAGGTACAATCCAGAACCGGTCTGCTGCTCGACCCCTATTTTTCCGCCACCAAGATTCGCTGGATTCTGGACAATGTGGAGGATGCGCACACCCTGGCCGACCAGGGTCGCCTCGCCTTCGGTACCACTGATGCCTTTCTGATCTGGCGCCTGACCGGCGGCCGGGTCCACGCAACCGACGCTACAAATGCCTGCCGAACCATGCTGTTCAATATCCATGAGCAAAAATGGGATACGGAGATGCTTTCGTTGTTCGATATTCCGGAGTCCATGCTGCCTGAAGTGAGGGACAGCGCAGCGGACTATGGTGTAACGGATGCTGAGATAACCGGCATCGCCATCCCCATTGCAGGCGTTGCCGGTGATCAGCAGGCGGCAACTATCGGACAGGCCTGCTTCGAACCCGGCATGATCAAATCCACCTACGGTACAGGCTGCTTCGCCGTACTCAACACCGGCTCAAGGGCGATCACGTCCAATAACAAGCTGCTGACCACCGTTGCCTACCGCATCGGCGGCGAAACCACCTATGCACTGGAGGGCTCGATTTTTGTCGCGGGGGCAGCGGTTCAATGGCTGCGCGACGGCATCGGCATTATTGAATCCGCGCAACAGACCGAATCCCTGGCGGCGGGACTGAAAGACAACCGCGGTGTCTATCTGGTACCCGCCTTTACCGGCCTAGGCGCCCCCCACTGGGACCCCCACGCGCGTGGCGCGATATTCGGACTTACCCGTGATACCGGCGTTGCTGAATTGGCCCGCGCCACCCTGGAGTCCATGGCCTACCAGACACGGGACCTGGTGCGGGCCATGGCGGCGGACGGCGTGGAGATTGAATCTCTGAGAGTGGATGGCGGCATGGTGGTGAACAACTGGCTGCTGCAGTTTTTGTCCGACATCATCGACATTCCGGTGGAGCGGCCGGAGGTGATAGAAACCACCGCCCTGGGCGCCGCCTATTTGGCAGGTCTGCAGCAGGGTATTTTCAGTTCCCTCGAAGGCATCGCAACCCAATGGCACCGTGAGGCCTTGTTTAAGCCGGATATGGATGCTGAACTAAGACAGCGGCTGCTGGCTGGCTGGGACAAATCGATCACGCGTGTCAAGAGTGATAGTTGATGCCGACTACTGTCGGGATTAGGCGCTATGGAAGTTGAGTCGTTGTTGCCGAAGCAGCGTTTTCTTGTTTAACTACCGCTGTTCGTCAGAAAATTTTATCTACAGCCAGGAGTAATGACATATGACAACAACATTGCAAACGCCCCACTCCCCCCGGAGGCTGGTATTTGCTGCAGGATTATTCCTGGCTTACGGTCTTTGTTCAGGACCTGCATTGGCTACCGATAGCATTGACCCTGATGCCGACAAGATACTCCGTTCTATGTCGAGTTACGTGGCTAATCTGCCCGCATTAGCCGTGAAGGCCGATGTCGATAATGAGATCGTTGACCTGAATGGCCAGAAGTTGCAGTTGAGCAGTGCAGTAGCGATCCTTGTCGAACGTCCAGGGAATCTTTTCATCAGTCGCCAGGGGGCATTTGCAGACGTGGAGATCATCTTCGATGGCAATACCCTGACGCTTAACGGTAAGAACAAGAAAGTTTATATGCAGAAAGAAAACCCCGGCAACATCGACGATGCCATCAAAACAATAGAGACCACAATCGGTCTTGATGCACCAGGTGCGGATCTGTTCTATTCAGATCCCTACCCCGGTCTCACTTCCGGTGCAGTAAGCGGCAGCTATCTGGGTACGAGCTACGTAAACGGCATCGAATGTCACTATCTGGCCTTTCGAGCCGCCAAGGTCGATTGGCAAGTATGGGTACAGACTGGAGATGCACCGCTGCCTATGAAGTACATCATCACCAGCAAGTGGATCACGGGTGCACCACAATATTCAATCCGGTTCAGGGAGTGGGATACCGCACCCAGCTTCGAGGCCGGTCAGTTCAATTTCACGGCACCGGAAGGGGCCAGAAAACTGGACAGCATCCCCGTCAATGAGGTCGGTGAGTTCATGATAGAGGGAGCCGAATAATGACTATGCAATCAAAAGGTAGAACCATCCTGGTGGGATGTGCTGTTATGGCTGCCGGTCTTGTAATTGACGCCGGGCTTCACAGCGGAATAATTATCAACGATGCCCAGGCCAGGGTCGGCAGACCGATGACGCCCGGCAGTGTCGCCGGTGTCGCCCGGCGTACTACGAGACGTACCATCCGCCGCACAACTATCTATGCTGCCACGCTTCCAAGAGGCTGTACGACCGTAATTATCGAAGGAACCACACTGCAGCAGTGCGGAGGAACCTATTATCAACCCTACAATAACCAGTATGTGGTGGTGAACGTCAATTGACGCACTTTGTACGTGGTCAAGGTGAAATAGCACGGAGCTTGTCAGCATAGATCCGGGCCGCATCCAGGTTTCCAGTGTCACGGTGGAACGCCGCCAGTGCGGACAGAATATCAGTATTGTCCGGGAAACGGTTGTGCGCCCCCTGCAAGACCATAATGGCCAGTTTTGCCTTGCCCGTTGAATTCAGGGCTACAGCGTAGACATAGACATAACGGGCATTGTCCGGAGAAAATCTGGCCGCCCGTTCGAGCGCCTCGACCGCCTCGTTAGTGCGTTTCTGCCGCACCAGTGACAGGCCCAGGGCGTACTGTACGTCAGCACTCCCGGGCATTGCCCCGGCGGCCTGACGCAATACCTGTTCTGCCTCTACCTCATCGCCCCGGGAGCGATACAGGTCGGCAAGATTCACATAGGCCGGGGTAAAGGCCGGATCGATTTCTATCGCAGTCCTGTATGCCAATGCCGCCTTCCCTATCTTACCCAGTGCCGCATACAGGTTGCCAAGATTGGCCTGCGCCTCCGGACGCTCGGCCATAGCCTGCTGCGAGTCGACGAACTCTTGCAGTTCTCTGTCCAACAGCGACCTTTGACCGGATGACAGATCTCCAGCGCGGGTTGGCGCCAGAATACGCGCCGCCTCGATGCGTACCCCTCGCACAGGATCATTCAGTACATTGAAAGCCAGGGTTTTCCGGATTTCCACAGGTGTCGACTCCAGCGCCCGCAGCGCAGCCGCCCGCACGATCGGCGCGCTATCCTCCAGGCTTTGCACGACTACGCCGATTGACGCCGGATCAAGGTAGGGCGCGAGTTCGGCAAGTGCCGTAGCGCGGGCGATATCCGGTGCTGTGCTACTACGGATCACCTCTATCAATTCTTTGGCGCTGGCCGCTTTTCCACTGCGTGCTACAGCCAACGCTTCGGCATAAGTCTGATAACCTCCGGGTGTCTTCCCATACCATACCCTGACCTGCTCTGCCGCCCACTCGGCAGATTGCTCTACGTGGCACTTGGT
Source organism: Chromatiales bacterium (assembly GCA_030145425.1). Taxonomy (GTDB): domain Bacteria; phylum Pseudomonadota; class Gammaproteobacteria; order Chromatiales; family Chromatiaceae; genus JAHEHQ01. Next base: position 11,209 of record JAQYVO010000216.1, read on the forward strand.
GCACGCATTGGGAACCCCCAGTTTCACTGATAGATCCGGGCGTGGGATGCGCATGCTGTGGTCATGGCGCGGATCCACGACCATGTAGGTCTTTGGCGGCATGTGGCATTCGGCACAGCTGCCGCCTGTTGAATCGGGTTTGTGGTGATGGTGGCTGGTTTGATCAAATTTTTCTGCGGTGTGACATTGCAGACAGACACCATTGCCTGGAACTCTCAATGACAGGCTGTGCGGCTCGTGACAATCGCCGCATGTCACCCCGGCCTGATACATCCTACTCTGGATAAAGGAGCCGTAGACATACACCTCATCGTTAATCTGTCCATCTGCGTAATACATGCCCTCGTCCAGCAGGCGTGGCAGG
>JAQYVO010000256.1 GCA_030145425.1 Chromatiales bacterium
TAGGTTCTAACATCCTCGGAACAGGCAAACCGGGACAGAAAAGGGCTCTTGCAGACATGGACCCAGAGACAGAAAACCACACCGGGCCGGAATCCACAGGCATCTCGCGCTTGAAGTTGTTTCTGGCCCTTTCCAGGACACCCCACGGCGTCCTGGACATGGCAACGCCTGCCTTGGCAGCGTTGCTTTGGCTTGGAGGCTTTCCTTCCGCCGGAGTCATCGCCCTGGGGCTTCTGACCGCTTTCGCCGGGTATACAGCCGTGTATGCCTTGAACGACGTCGTTGACTACAAAGTGGACAGGGAAGAGGCTCGGCCAGGCACGTTCCAGGAATCCGGTGGGGATCTGGACGCCGTCTTCGTGCGCCACCCTCTTGCTCATGATTTGCTCAGCCTGGAGGAAGCGCTCCTGTGGACAGGGGGATGGGCCCTCACCGCCTTGATCGGGGCCTACCTGTTGAATCCGATTTGCGCCATGATCTTCCTTGCAGGCGGCCTGCTCGAGGCTATCTACTGTCTTCTCCTCAGAGTAACCTACCTGCGGACGCTTGTGAGCGGGGTGGTCAAGACACTCGGAGCGATTGCGGCGGTATTTGCCGTGGACCCCGTTCCGTCTCTCGGGTTCCTGGCCGTCCTGTTCCTGTGGGTCTTCTTCTGGGAGATCGGCGGGCAGAACATCCCGAATGACTGTGCGGACCTGCAGGAAGACCTGCGCCTGCGGGCCCAAACCATACCTGTCCGGTTTGGCCTGGGGGGGTCGATCCGGTTGATTGCTGCGTCCCTCCTCCTTGCCGTAACGATGAGCATTGTTTTGTTCTGGATGACCCCAAACAGGCTGGGCTTCCAGTACCTGGCGGGCAGCCTGCTCGCAGGTTACTTCTTCCTCCTCCTGCCTGCCTACAGGCTTCACAAAGGCGAGTCCCCGGGCGAAGCGATCGCCCTCTTCAATCGGGCGAGCAACTATCCCGTTGTTATGCTTTTCGTCGTCATGATCAGTTGGTAGACGGTGTCTTGACCGGATCCCCGGGCTGAGCCAAAGGGACGAGAAGGAAGAGATGGCAAAGGGCCCTTCAAGAAAGAAGAAGATCACGGCAAACGGGAAGACAACGGTTTGCCCAAAACACAGGGCAAAGCCCGGAGAAGGCAGTTGACCTGATAAATGAGTTAGACGGATATCTTCAAAAGACGAACCGCAAAACCATCCGGATCGATGCGCTGGCGCTGCAGGCATTGATACTCGATGCTCAGGGCAAGCAACCTCTCGCTTTTGAAAAGCTCAGCGAATCATTGGCATTCGCCGAGTCAGGTGGCCTCATCCGCAACTTCCTGGATTTTGGTCCGCCGATGGCCGACATGCGTGAACGGCAGGAAAGCTACATCGCCGGATCCAAACAGGTCACCAGAGAAATGGTGGAGCGCTGGCCTTGGCACCGTCGGCTCTTCAACAACGCCATTGCCATGCTCGGGCCCGTGCTGTGAATCCGCATCTGCTAAGTTTACAGACAACCGTTCTTTATCGTAAACTGCTTCAGTAGAGAGTAAGTTCCTGTCTTCTCATTCTGTTGGGCTCTTTACGACAGCCTCAAACGGGAGGTAAAGGCGCATGGCAGGTCCAGGTGAACTGCTGCTGAGGCAACCTTCGGAAGATACCCTGACCCTTGTTCTTTCAGGGCGCTGGAATCTCGGCGAGGCGCTTCCTTCGGCGGAGGAGGTCCGGCAAAAGGTTGAATCCGCCCCTCAACTCCGCCAGATCGCATTTGACACGGAGAAGCTTTCGGATTGGGATACGGGTCTCCTGACCTTCTTGACGAGACTGAGGAAGCTCTACGCAGGCAGCCAAATCCGTCTGGACAGCAGCGGACTGCCCGAGGGGGCCAGACAGCTTCTGGCGCTGGCAGCGGCGGTGCCCGAGGAAAAGGGCGCACGGAAGGCCGAGGGGAAGGTCTCCTTCCTCACCCTTCTGGGCAACGAGACGGTGGGGTTCTTTCAGTCAGGGGGAGAGCTTCTGGAATTCGTCGGGGACGCGACCGTGGCCTTTTGGGACCTGCTTCGGGGCAAGGCCAGTTACCGTCGCTCGGACCTGTGGCTGATCATGGAGGCGTGTGGCGGCCAGGCCCTGCCCATCGTCTCGCTCATCAGCTTTCTCGTGGGATTGATCCTGGCCTTTGTTGGGGCCATTCAGCTGGAGATGTTCGGGGCGGAGATCTATGTGGCCGATCTGGTGGGCATTGCCATGGTGCGGCTGATGGCGGCCATTATGACCGGCATTGTGATGGCCGGGAGAACCGGAGGGGCCTTTGCCGCCCAGCTGGGGACCATGCAGGTGAATCAGGAGATCGATGCGCTGAAGACCCTGGGGATCTCTCCCATGCAGTTTCTGGTGCTGCCGCGCATGCTGGCCCTGGCGCTGATGATGCCCCTGCTGTCCCTTTATGCCAATATCATGGGCATCCTGGGGGGGTTGGTGGTTGCGGTAAGTATTCTTGATATCAGCTTTATCGAATATTACAACGAGACGGTAAAGGCCGTGGGGATGTGGAATCTGTGGATCGGGCTTTTCAGCAGTGCCGTGTTCGGGGTGATTGTGGCCCTGTCCGGTTGTATGCGGGGGATGCAGTGCGGCCGCAGCGCGTCGGCAGTGGGTGAGGCCGCCACGTCCGCGGTGGTCACCGCCATTGTGGGCATTATCGTGGCCACAGCGATCATCACGCTGGCGACCAATGTGCTGGGGATCTAGACATGGAAGACAAGAGCCCTCACATCATCATTAATGACCTCACCATGGCCTATGGGGACTTTGTGGTCATGCACGACCTGAATTTCACCATCAACCGGGGGGACATCTTCATTGTCATGGGGGGCAGCGGGTGCGGCAAGAGCACCATGATGACCATCATGATCGGTCTCAAGACCCCGGCCAAGGGGCAGGTCTTCTACGGTGATGTGGATTTCTGGGGGTCCGACCACGACACGCGCGACCGGATCATCCGAAATGCCGGCGTCATGTACCAGGGGGGGGCTCTGTGGAGCTCCATGACCCTGGCGGAGAATGTGGCCCTGCCTTTGGAACAATACACGGGTCTCGGCGCCGGTGAGATTCGCGATGTGGTTGAGCTGAAGCTGGCCCTGGTGGGGCTGGCCGGCTTTGAGGAGTTCTATCCTTCGGAGATCAGCGGGGGGATGCAGAAGAGGGCCGGAATTGCCCGGGCCATGGCCCTGGATCCGGAGGTCCTGTTCTTTGATGAGCCCTCGGCGGGTTTGGACCCGGTGAGCGCCCGAAGACTCGATGATCTCATCCTTCAACTGAGTGAGAGCCTGGGCACGACCATGGTGGTGGTGACCCACGAGCTTGCGAGCATCTTTGCCATCGGGAACAATTCCGTATTTCTGGATGCGTCCATACGGACCATGACGGCCACGGGCAACCCGAAAAATCTCCTGGCCGAAACCAAAGACCCCACGCTGCGCCTGTTTCTGACCCGTGGGGAGAAATCATAACAAAGAGGAAGAGCAGAGATGGCGAAACAAGCGAACAGAAAGCTGATCGGCGGCTTCGTGGTCCTGGCGGTGGGCATCCTGGCCGCCAGTGTGGTCATTTTCGGGTCAGGGGACTTGTTCAAGGAGAAACGTGAATACGTGCTCTATTTCGACGGCTCCGTCAAAGGCTTGAGCGTGGGTTCGCCGGTGCTGTTCAGAGGGGTCCAGGTGGGGGCGGTGAAAAGGATCATCATCCGATCTCATATGCAGGACAAGAAGTCCTATATTCCGGTCTTCGTCGAAATTTATCCGGAGAATTTTCAAGTTGTGGGAGATAGAGCGAATATCAAAGAGTGGCAAGAGAACTGGAAAGAAAACCTGACCCTGCTCATCAAGCTCGGCCTGAGGGCCCAGCTGGTGTCCGAAAGCATGATCACCGGCCAACTGGCCATTGAGGTTGATATGCACCCCGATGAGCCCATCGGGCTGAAGAATCTGGACAAGGACTATCCGGAGATCCCGACGATCCCATCCACCATCGCACGACTTTTCAAGGAGCTCGAAAAGATCGACCTGGGGGAAATGAATCGGCGTTTGCAGTCCATTCTTTCAGGCCTTGATACTCTGGTGAACAATCCGGAACTCACGGCAAGCATGGCCGAATTGGACGGTCTGCTCAAAGATGCACGACAGTTGGTCGAACACCTGAACGCTAAGATCGGTCCCCTCACGGACAACCTGAACGGCACCATGAGCGATGCCAGAAAGCTACTGAATACCGCGGATGGAAAACTGGGACCCCTGGCAGACAACCTCGACAAGACCCTGGAGGATTTCAGCAAGCTGGCCAAGGATGCAGACACCCTTCTGGACCCCTCCCTCTCGTATGAATTGGAAACCACCTTGAAGAGTCTTTCGGAGGCTTCCCGCGCCATGCAGCTTCTGGCCGAATATCTCAAACGTCATCCCGATGCCCTGCTCAAGGGTAAAGGCCGTTCAGGAGGTAAATAAGATGAAGACACGTATGATCTCACTGGTCATTACTGCCGCAGGCCTGTTGTTTCTCGCGGGTTGCTTCGGTAGTACCGGGCCCGCACGATTTTATGCCCTGAGCCCCATGCAACAGGCCCCGACTGGGCCGGGGGCGAAGGCCGGCACTTCGGACATCGCCGTCGGCATCGGTCCCATCAAGATCGCCGATTACCTGGACCGGTCCGACATCGTGACCCGTGACACGGGCCACACCGTGAAGTTGGCGGAGTTCGAGCAGTGGGCAGGGTCGTTCGAAGACAACTTCACCCATGCCCTGGCGGAAAACATCGGCTTTCTACTGGGATCGGAGCAGATCTATGCCCGCCCCTGGCCCCGGCCGGTGCCGGTCGACTACCAGATTGCCCTGGAGGTGATCCGATTTGACGGCAAACTGGGAGGAGAAGCCTGTCTGGTCGCACGCTGGAGCGTTCTTGGCGAGGAGTCCAAGAAGCTGCTTGCGGTCAAACTATCCAGCATTCAAGAACCGACCGGCGGAAGCGGCTATGAGGACCTGGTGGCCGCCGAGAGCCGTGCCCTGGCCAAGTTGAGCCAGGAGATCGCACAAGTGATCATCGCCAAAGCGAACGATCCGGACCGCTGAGTGGTATGTTCATTGCCCGGGATGTCTTGGAGCCGATCCAGGGTATCCTGCCTCGTCCCCGGCCCACTCGGGGACGCAGGAATGGCACTGGGGCAGCTTGTGGCGCTACGTTCACGGAACCGGCCATCACGACGATTTGTTAGGTGCTTGGCCGATCCCCCGAACGCGTGGATGGACCGAATATGTCAACGCGTCGCAGACCGAATCAGGATTGCACGCGATACGCGGCTGCATCCGGGGTGGAAAGCCGATCGGCAACGATCGTTGGACGGAGAGGACAACTGCCCGTTTCCGCCTCCAAACGACCCTTACGCCCCGGTGGGCGCCCGCCAAATCGGAAAAAAGGTTCCTGACACCTTTTCCCCGGTCGTTGAGAAGGCCGTCATGTTGAGAATACGGCCTGGTGCACAATCGCTGCAAGATTCAAGCTGCGAATCTTGCAACCTTAATTTTGCCTGCTTTTTGTTTTGCCTGCCAAAGGTCATACTGTGCCTGTTGGATCATCCAACTTTCTGCACTGCCGCCAAATGCCAGTGACAGACGAATGGCCATATCAGGAGAGATTCCGAAATGGCCATTGAGCAAAGCCGAAAGTGTTTTTCTTGAGACCCCTAGCCCCTTCGCCGCAGCTGTAACCGTTAGGTTCAATGGTGCGATACAGAGTTCCCGGATTACCTCACCAGGATGTGGAGGGTTGTGCATAACCATTTCATTCTCCTTAATGATAATCGAGATAATCTACATCAACTCAAGGGATGTAGGTTTAGACTGGGGAGTCCCATATCCTGAGGAGATTGACTCGCGTCAAGCCGGGCTAGTATCAATCGTAATCGTTTGACATGTCCGGGTTGTATTCCTTGCCCGCTCCCGGTCTCATATAGTTTCTTCAAACCCTTATGCTTGAAGTTCTGAATCATGAAGAAATAGTAACTTGTCCATAGGCAGGTGTCAATCTGTTCTTACCTAAAAAGGTTCCTGACACCTTTTTCCAACGATCGAATCCACGATCAACCGCTGAACGTCACGCCAGGATAACACCCGTGCGTTAGAGCGTTGCTGCGAATCGTCGCCGCCGTACACAACGTGGCCTCGTATAGCGCGTCGGGTGCCCCTGTCTTTCAAGCGATTGTGGAAGCGTTCCAGGTTCTTGAAGAAATCTGGGGTCGCTGTGGCGCCTGATTTGATTTCCACGACATCCAGTGCTTCGGCCTGCTCAATGAGCAGGTCGATTTCGAGCCCACGTGTCTCCCGATAGTGAAATATGCTGGGTTGCACGCCGCTATGCACGCAGGTTTTGTAGATTTCCGAGATGACCCAGCTTTCAAAGATTGCGCCGCGCAGGGGGTGGAGGCGAAGCTGCTCCGGCTCGCGGATACCCAACAGGTAACACACCAGGCCGCTATCGAAGAAATGCAGTTTGGGCGCTTTCACGACCTGCTTACGGATGTTGATATGCCAGGCGGGCAGACGATGGATGATGTAGCTGGTTTCCAGAACAGAAAGCCATGCGCGCACGGTATTGTGGGACACCCCGGCATCGCTGCCGAGCGCGGATAGATTGATCTCCTGTCCGGTACGTCCGGCACAGAGTTTCAGAAACCCGGAAAAGGCTTGGAGGTTCATGACGTTGATGACTTGACGTACGTCCCGTTGTACGTAAGTGGCGGTGTAATCCGCCAGCCATTGGTGGGCGGGGATATCCCGGTCGTAGATTCTTGGATAAGCCCCTTGCCACAGCACAGAGAACAAGTCAGCAGGTGCGGTCGGGAATGCGCGCAGTTCCTCAAGGCTGGGTGGCAGCAGCACCAGGATCCCGCAACGACCCGCCAGCGATTGGGAAATGGATTGCGACAGGCCGAAGTGCTGCGAGCCTGTCAGGATGAACCGGCCCGGATCCGGACGTGCGTCCATTTCGCTCTGCAGGTAGTTGAGGAGTTCAGGGACGTGCTGGATTTCATCAATGATTGCGCCGTCAGCATACTTCGCCAGGAATCCCCGTGGATCGGAGCGCGCAAACTCGCGTATGTCCAATGCTTCCAGCGACACATAGGATTTCTCGGGAAACGCGATCTGAGTTAGCGTGGTCTTGCCTGACTGCCGCGGACCCGTGACCACGACCGAAGGGTAGTAGCCTGCCAACTCCCTGAGCTTCTTTGCCAGTGTACGAGGTATCATGGTCTGGAGAATATCACTATATTCATAATCTGTCAATCACATTTACATATTATGCATACCGGCACGCTGGCCCTCGGCATCCTGCCCGAAAAAGGTTCCTGACACCTTTTTTCCTGCTCTGCCATCCTTCAACACTCTACTTCGGCCCCAAGGCACCCAAAGGGTTGGAGGCGAACTGGATCCCGACATCTGGCAAAAAGCCCTATGCGATGTTCCGCTTCTACGGTCCCGAGGAGGCCTTCTACAACAAGACCTTCAAGCTGGCCGACGTGGAGCTGGTGAAGTAGGCAATTGAAGCAGCTCTGCGAGCAGGGCGCCAACGCGGCGCCCTGCTCGCTAATGACAGCATGTGGCATGTGCCCATCGCCAACGGCAGCGGAGTCCCCGAACTTCACAGCGGGGAAAAGGTGTCTGGAACCTTTTTCCCCCTCAGATCGGGACGATCCGATCGGCGATGCGCCGGAAGAAGTCGGCCGACCAGATGTCGAGCACACGCGGATCCCTGACGAAAGGCGCAACTTCCTGGCGCGCCTTTGCGACATCCAGGCTGTCTACAGCGCCAAGCAGGCGGTCTTGCAGTGTGGACGGCGTCATCGGGTCGCGCTCCCGGTAATCACCGGATTGCCGCATCCTGGCTTCGAGGTGGCTCAATCGGACCTCCGGGTGGTGCCCTGCGTACCACACCAGGTCGTACCAGTCGCGACCCTTCACGCGGGTCTTCCATTTCCGGCAAAGCACCGCGTGAAGCTTGCCGGCGAAGAGGTCGGGCAGGCAGTATGCCCGTACGGCAAAGGGAACGGGCAGCAGGACGTATTGACTCTCCGTCTGAAACCCCAATGGAGGATCCGTGTCGACCTCCAGCCTGATCTTGAGAGTGCGGCCGGGATGCAGGTTTCGGAGGAGTTCCTCCCGGGCCTCGATCTCGATGAGCTGGCTGTAGGTATCCGCCTTCAGAAACGCAGAGTCGCTGGCGCTCGCCTGCTTTTTACGCCCTTGGGTGAACGTCACCCGGAATCCGAAACTGCTGATTTCTCTTTGCAGCGCCTCGCCGTAAGCCCCGAGGGAGAAGGAGGCATTGGGCTTCAGCAGCGAGAAATCGAGGTCCTCCGAGTACCGGTCCAACCCGTGCAAAACCCGAAGCGCCGTTCCTCCGTAGAATGCGGCATGCTCGAAGAACTTGCTCCGCCACAGGCCGAGCAAAGCCAAATCCTGCAGAATCTCCCGCAGAGCGTTGACGTAATCGTCGCGGCTCCGGCATTCATACCGGTCAAGCATACTGCGGATGGCGTCATGCAAGTGGGGTGCCCTCCAATCGATCGATGAACCGCGCCAGTTTATGGATCTTGGGCGAAGCATAGGCGTGCGCTACGTCACGCAGCCGGGTTCGGTCGAGCGCCCGTAAGCCGTCCGGGTCGATGCGAAGGTCTTCGAGGAGATAGGTTTCGTAGTCGGATAACCGTCTGCCGCTGAACCTCTTGTCCTTCCAAACCTTGTCCGCCATCGCCTTCTCCGCGGACGCCATGAGGAACCGCGTGCTCCCGCTCGACTCCAGGCAGGCGCCCACGGCATACCGCGGGGTGCTGAGTGTTTGATAGGAGAAGTGCCCGAGGGGTGTCGTAAAGTCGCGGGAGCGTTGAGTGGTCACCGATGTGAGCTGTTCGACTCGTTCGGGAATGAGCCCGTGGAAACTCAGGGCGTACTCAAGACTCACATATGACGGCCCGAGAATCAGATTGGCCAGGTACTCCCGGCTGACCGGCTCCCTTCGAAACGCTTCGCCAAAGCAGTAGAGCCCCTTTTTGATCCGTACGATATCGCCTTCGGCCAGGAGTCGCGTGATCTTATCGCGCGGCTTGCTGTAGTTCGACAGGGCGGACAGCAGAACGTGATAGTCGAAGACCTCCCGTTCAATCCTCTGCCGTATCAAACGAATCTCACTCATGGCAAGCTTTCCATTATTCAAGCATCATATGTCCAAATATAATGGACATAGTTAGCAAAAAATACAGATTATGTCAACCGTGTAGCAAAAAAAGG
>JAQYVO010000317.1 GCA_030145425.1 Chromatiales bacterium
GGCGTCTTGGCCGGTTGCCTGAAAAAATATGACGTGTCCGGCTGTTTGGTTCCAAGGTCCGTGAGTCAAAAAAGTACCAGACGGCAATGGCACTTACTTAAGGCTCAAAGCCACCGTCATCCCGGCGCAGGCCGGGATCCAGGGAATTCAGCGATTTACTGGATTCCGGCCTGCGCCGGAATGACGGAAGATGATGTTTATGGACGGACACTAAGTAAGTGCCATTAGTACCAGGCGGAAATTAGCGGTTCTCATATCGGTTGAGATCGAAAAGGCCGGACTGAACCGGTTCGTCACGCGCGTATTTGTCGTTGAACCAGTCAGAGACCGCCCAGAATTCCGGGTCGGTTCTCCGCATGCCATAGCGGGCCACGAACTGCTCGTAATCATCCCTGCTCTTGACGTCATTGTAGTGGTCTGTGAATGTGTCGATATCTTCAAGTTCGACCACATAGAAGAAGTTTGGGTAGGACCCTTCCAGCCATCTGACCACGGTCTGGGTGTCGTTTTCATAGTCCCGGCGGTCGCCCAGCTTCTCATTGGTGAACATGGAGCTAACATGCTTGTAGGCCTTGTTGCTGATCAGCGTGTAGCCCATGTCGTCTTCCGGTTTGCCCCCCATTCGAACCCGCAGGAAGGCGACATCCGGCAGAAAGGCGACGATTTCCCCCTGCATCCTGGCGGCGCCCCGCAGCGCCTCGTCAACCCGGATCGCAGCGGTGTTGAGATCCGGTTCCGCGCAACGCTTTGACAGGCAGCGGTTTATGTTGTCTGCATGACCTGCCTTGCCGGCGGTTCGCTGCTCGAGATGCTGATAGAGTTCCCGTTGGGGATCATCGGTTTGGTAGCCGGAAACGAACTCTTTACCCAGCCACCACTCGTCATCTCCTTTGTTTTGCAGGCCGCTGCGCATACCCATGTACCAGGAGTCACGAATCCCCTTGCGATCTGCCACGGGCATGAGGGAGAGAAAGTGGTCCTCACCTTCCATACGCAGGAAATCCATATAAAGCCGGGTATTCAGCTGATGCCCGACATTGCCGAAGACGTTGAAGCCTGCCACCAGGAGATAGTGGATGCGCTCCAGCACCGGGTAGTCGATGACCCAGGCGGTATCCGGATAATCGCCGACCAGCCCGTAACTGACCGAGGCGCTGTCCAGGTGACGGAACACTGTCAATGCCGCGTTCGGATTTGTGCCGTTGCCGTTCCAGATAAACCCCATGGCTTCATCGATGTCTACCGGTTCGAACCGCTCCGCGTGCTGTTTCATGGCCGTATGGTATTCCTGCAGCAGTTTTACATAGTGTTTTTCCACCGCGAGCAGCTTGAGGGTGTCTTCCAGCTCGGATGGGGATGCCAGGTAGTCTGCTGTTGAATTAAGGTAGTCAGGATTATTCGATATGATGGGTGCGTCGGGATCGAAAAAGAATACCCAGAACTGGTCTTCGATCACGTTCAGTGCGATCTGTCCCCGGCACACCGGTCCCTTGATAAACCCTTCGATGAAAAATCGGGCGTCATCGAGCAGAAAACGATAGCGCGATTTAATCGGGATGTCGGCAAAGGTTTTGATGGGATTGGAGGCAAGGGCGATGTCATAGGGTGGGAGCTTTTCGACCCTGTACTCGGGTTCCATGAACAGTTCCCGGTAACGTGCGAGGCGGCGGCCGGATAGCTCGTACACCACATGGTTCTTGGCGACGATACCCCCCTGATGATGGACCATACGGTAGTAAACTGCGGGTCCCGGGTCACCGTAGGGTCGTACCGTGGGGATGACATTTACGGGTTGTCCGGGCGGGGTGCTCGAGCGCACCATACGATAGAACTCCCGGTTACCGGTGCCGCCGAAATGGAGATGGGCCTGAAACAGATGCTCGTATATGTAACGGCTCACCAGTTGTTGTTTGTTCGTCTGACCATTGAGAAACGTCTCCCAATGCTTTATCTGGGTTTTCGCTTCCGGTGACGGTTGTTTGTCCGGGGTCACGGGTGCACCCTGGGCGATCCAATGAACCAGGGTGCTGTAATCCCCTGTATCCAGGTTTGGCATGGCAAAGGGCATACCCTGGAGGGGATGGTTCATGGCATAGGTGTCGAATTCTTCCAGTGTCGGACAGACATGGTCGCGGTCCAGGCCCAGGTCTATCGAGTCGGCCAGCATGCCGGTACGAGGTTGCGGATGCAGTTCCTTAAGCCGGAGCATGCGATACATCACCGAGTCCTCGAGATTTCCCTGTGGGCTGTCGTCCTTCTCTTCGTTCAACACGGTATGAAATCCCTTCTGACGCCACTGCCCGGTTGTGAGGGCATCGATGAACAACCGGCTCGGCTCCGCCGGCCTGATCCGGGCGCCGTCATACACACGCTCCTTGCTGGCGCCCCGCTGGATACCCGCCGGTGAAGCGAGTTTGAGCTGGCAGGGGGCATCGTAGCAGCCATGACAGACCACGCAACGCCGCTCCAGGATAGGTGCAACCCGGTTTTCGTAGGAGATTATCTCCTCAGGCATGGAAAAGAGCAGGTCGTACTCGACCTTGGCCTGATCGCTGGTGATGGATTTTTTCGGCGCACCGCAGGCGGTGAGAAAAGCGGCCAGTGCAATAAGCAGCGCGAGGTGGGTGAGAACGCCTGGGGTTAAGCGTATCGATTTGGCAGTTTGATTCATCAGCGATGACCTGAGCTTGGGCGGTTAGTTCTGTTGCCACCGGTACCGAACCGGTTTTCTTACATTAAAACGTATTCTATCTGTCAGCAGAACTGTAGGGTCGAATTCATTCGACCACCGGCGTTTCATCGCGACCGGTCATCCAACTGCAGTTCCCATATGAGATATCTGGCTAAATCTGCTTCATGCTCACCGGTAAGCTACGCTCAGCTGCTCAAGGTTCTTCTGAGTCGGGTTGGAAATGGGCTGCATCGAATAAACAATCGTCCCAGTTCAGCGGAGTATCCCGTAGCTGTGTCATAAACTTTGTAATATCGGGGGTCGTCAGATATGGCCTGGAATACTCGTCTGAAAACTCGTACTTGGGTGAATCGAGAACCGCGATGCACCTGGAAAAGGGCACGGGAATAATAGTGTTGTCCCAGGTGCCAATGCGCCATTTTCTGTATATTTTAAAACCGATGGGTATGATCGGTACGCCGGCCTCACGCGCACATATAACGACACCCGGTTTCACGACGCCAGCCGGTCCGGAAGGGCCGTCAACCGCAAATCCCACGATCCCTCCCTGTGACAATGCCTCCAACAGATCCTCCATTGCCTCCACCGGCCTGTGGTTCTGAGATCCTCTCACTATATTGAATCCGAGCATTTCAAAAAACCGGCTCCCGATCTCACCGACCCGGGTCAGCCCTATCATAATGGCAGTCCTGTTATGTAGATTGATGTTGCGCGAGGTGGAACTGGCCAATAACAGGTCGCTGTGCCAGAAGGGAAGTATGAAAGGTTTGCCGGATTTGATGAGTTGTTCTGTTTCCGGATGAATCCAGGCACGCCAACGCAAGGTACGGTTGAACGGGACCAGTATCGCGTAAGCCAGGAAGGGTGACAGCGTCATTATCAACCATACCTTGAGCCTCCTGAACAGGTGCCACTTGGGATTGATTTTAGTCCTCGGTTGCTTGCGTAATTCGAGCTTCTGCATCATAAACAAATTGCCAAGAGATACTTATCCAGATCCTTCATGGTCACCACTACACCGTGAATACCGAGGTTTATCAGAAAGATTTTATCACCGGGCTGTGTGCCCCGGGTCGTTGTGGGGCCCAGGCAGGTCCTCTGGTTCAGTCAGCGGCGGGATCCCGCCAATCGACCACCTCGACATCCGCAATACTTCGGGGAGATCCGGCGATCCAGAGCACCACCCGATACCCATCCGTGAAATAAGGACTATCCGTCAGATTGGTGCGGGGGGCGTCGATGGGGGCTTTCCCCACTCCGCCGACATAGGCAATGGCTGCCAGGTTCTGCGAGTAGGCCAGATTCTCCAACAGGTACTCCCGGGTCTCGTCAACGTCCGGGTCGATTTCATGGGTGGTAATCGTGCGCTTGGAAAAGCGCACGCCGATATCTCGGCTGATCTGCCCGATGAATACGGGAACACCCTGATATCGCACAGGTGTCAGCCACAGGCGCAGGTGATTGCGTTCGTGAATGTTGGTTCTCGTCTTCTGGAAGGCGGCGTCCTGCGGTCTGCCGAAAACGTAGAGTCCGCTGACGGGCGAGTAGCGGTATTCACCACCCGAGAAGAATGAAGCGACGGTCTTCTGGAGAGAGCCGGCGTGAATAGTCTCGGTTTCATCCCAGCCTGCCCGCAAAAAGGCATAATAGACGTCGTCGATCTCCCCGATGATCACCAGATTGAGCGGATCTCCCTGGTCCCGGGCCTTTTTATCGGTCGTGCAGCAGGGGAAAGACTCGAGCGCTGCTATCAGGGCAGCCGCATCATCGAACGCCTGCCATTCATCCTCATCGTACAGGTTGGCCCAGTCCACGTTCGTGTGGTCGATGAGCAGGCCCGGCACCTGGACAAAAAAGGTGAACAGGTAAGCCTCTTTACCCGGGGATAGAAGGTCAACGTTGAATGCCTTGGTTCCCTCGTCGAGGGTAGTAAAGATAAACCCGGCCCGGGTCTCACCGGGCGGTACCACCATGGTCCCCATGCCCTCACGGTAGAAGTGGCGCGCCTTTAGCGTCCTGTCTTTCGCCTGCCCGTCGCCCTGGCCCAGAAACGCAGCCGCTATCGGCGTGTAATAGAGCGGATCCAGGCCCACCGGTAGAAAACTCACTGATTCGGACCCATTGTTTTCTATCTTTAACCAGACAGGCTGTATGTTTTTCCGGTACAGGGGTAAACCAAACAACTCGCGGGTCTCATTTGCGCTCGGTACCGCCACGGTAACCCGGATCGGGCCTTCCACCTGGGTCTGGGCTCGATCCAGATAGGTTTTGGCGGTTTCGGTTGTCGTCTCCGCGACACTCGCGCATCCGGCCAGGGCCAGGCAGGATGCCAGAAGGAGGGGGACAAGCATCGCTCTCGGCAGACGGCTGCCCCGTTGCTGCGGGAATCTTGATCTATTCAGTCTGTTCACTTTGAGGTTCTCAGTGCTGGCGCTTCGGTAGGCTGTCCCAGGAAAGATAGTCGGTCTCCAGAAGAGAGGCAGGATTACCGCTGGGCCACAGAACAGCGCGGTAGCCGTCGGTAAAATACTCATTGCCCATTATGTCCTGCTTGGGTCGGTCGATGGGGGCCACGTTGGCACCCCTCACCCAGGCAAACCTGGCCAGCCCCTGGGAATACCAGAGATCCTGGAAGAAGAAATCCCTTGCATCATCGATATTGGGATCGGGTCGGATCGGTCCTCCGAAGCTCCCGAGAAAGTGGACGACGTCGCCAGCCCAGACAGGCTGTTCACCCACTCGCATTGGTGTCATCCAGAGACGCAGTTCGCTCCGCGTACCCTTTCCCGGCCGTGATTTGCGGAATACGGCATCGGCGGTGCGGCCATAGAGGTAGCCGGCCTCTGCAGCCGATGCATTCCCCCGCTCTGTCGCGATCCTTTCAAACCAGCCGGCACGCAATAAAGACTGTAAAATATCATCGCCGTTGCCGACCAGGATCAGGTTCAAAGGATCACCCTCGCGAACACCCGACTGATCCCTCGAGCAGCAGGGCAGGGCGGCAAGCGCTTTGCGAAGACCTGGGAGATCGTAGGTGACCATGTCACCGGGGTTGTACAGGGCTTTAAAGTTGACCTGTGCGTGATCGGCGACAAATCCCGGTACGGGTATAAAGAACACAAAGCTGTAGATGTCGTCAGCCTTCGGCCCGAAAAGATCTATATTGATGCCCTTGGTTCCCGGGCGCGCCTGCGTAAATATAAAACCCGAGCGAGCCTCTCCGGACTTAACTGTACGCGGCATAGTATTGCTGTGGAGGTACCGCTCCATCTCTTTGTGAGCAGCCGTGGAAAAGCCTGCCTTGTTGGTATAGGCAACTTCGAATGGCGGGATGTACTCGGGGTCGGTGCCGACCGGCGCGTAGCGAAGATCTGTGTCACCGCGATTATCCACCTCGATCCATACCGGCTGGACGCCTCTATCGTAGAGCGGGAGATTGAAGATCGCCTCTGTTTCCACCGGACCGGGTACAGCAACACTGACCCGGACATTTCCTATGGTCTGTGATTCCGACCTTGCCTTGACCGCTGCCAGATTCTCTATTTGAGGCTGGTAGGGGTTGCTTGCGCAGGCGTACAGCAACAGCGTCGCGACCAGCACGGACGGTGTACGGGCCTTGAAGATCGCCAGATTCACGAAGGAAAAGAGACCCCTGTGCTCAACGAGGGAGCGACCGCCTGGAAGTTCGGGCTTGAACCTCTTAGTTATCATCAATGGTCTCATTGATGCAGATACCCCCTTCTGTTCCGACAAGCCGTGACCTGAGAGAAATTATAGCTGAATCCTCAATTACAATCCTTGCCACAAACAAGGATTAAAGCCCCGAGGAACCCAGCGCTTCTCTCTGCGCCCGTCGGGCACTGTAAGGGATGCATGGCCCGATAGTGCAATTTCTGTTCGTATCTGTTAGTCTGCACCGCGGAGACCTGAAGTCCAGTCTCGCAAAAGCCGTGCGGCATCTACCATATTCCATCGAGAGTCTGCCTATTTCTCCCAATGCCCCTAATGTCATACGTCTCTTGCCGGCGTATGGCCATCTCCTGTCGAAGAAATTCTCGTGCTTGGTGTTTTTCGATGGTAACAACTTGAACCAATGCACAACATTTCAGAGAGATTAAACAACATGAATATCTACGTGGGAAACCTCCCTTATAACGTCACTGACTCGGATTTGCGTGAATTGTTTGCGCCCTACGGAGAAGTGTCCGCGGTCAACCTGATCAGCGATAAGTTTAGCGGCCAATCCAAAGGGTTCGGCTTTGTGGAGATGGACAATAATTCCGAGGCCGATGCGGCAATCAAAGGGCTCAATGATACAAATATGAATGGTCGCAACATCAAGGTCAACCAAGCCAAACCGAGGGAGAAGAGCCCCTCGCGAGGACGACGTTACTAGAGAACCGCTGATTAATTCTTGGCCCGTAGACGCGGGCCATGAATTGATCGGGATTTCCTGATAATTGGAGGCTACATACTGTAGGCCTTGTTTCCGGTTTTACGTTGAAATCATTCGGTAATACGCCCTGCCAGCAGGAGGATTCATGCAACTAAGTCCCCATAAAACGTCGAACCAGGGAAACACAGGTGTTACATTTCCCAAACTCGAGTCTTGGCATCCGGTTAGCAAAGTAGCGACTATCGCTGCAGTGGTGAATAAGAAACGTGTGCTTTGTCGCGTCTCTCTTAAGACCCTGAAGGGAAAGTTTGGCGCCTCTGAAAAGGCGCCAATGGACTCGTTGGCCGAGAACAGAAATATTGTTCAGGAGGCGGCGAGAAGGCTGATAGAGAAGGACAGTTATGAAGAAGACGGTTCCATACTTATTGGTCTGGATGATCTCTAGAAATCTTATACAAAGCGACGAAAAATTTTCTGTAGGAGCAGGCTTGCCCGCTCCTACACCTTGGTTCCGGCTTTGCCGGGTTAACAGGTCCTGATAGATCTGTATTGAATGGTTTCCCCATCCTCTCAGACGGAAGAGAGCTGAGAATTTTCGAATAATCGAATTGGCCAGGT
The DNA here is from genome assembly GCA_030145425.1 of Chromatiales bacterium. Taxonomy (GTDB): domain Bacteria; phylum Pseudomonadota; class Gammaproteobacteria; order Chromatiales; family Chromatiaceae; genus JAHEHQ01. The sequence continues at coordinate 7,707 of JAQYVO010000317.1, forward strand.
TTCCTGGCCCGATCAAACAGGACAAATCGTACCACCTGCCTTTTATATAATGCATCGGTTCCCTATATACAGAAAAAGTCGGAATTGATGCTTTCAAACAACCGCCAGTCTTGGGTTGAGCCTTATAGAAAAGGTTAAAGCAGGGTATGTACTACGGCGAAAAATTCAACAGCATTACCCATCTCGTGGGAGCTGTTCTTGCGTTGATAGGTTTTTTTGCGTTACTTGTTGTTGGTATAGCGCAAAAAGACACCGTTCTGGTAGTAAGCTTTTCTGTCTTTGGAGCCACACTGATTCTGCTCTATACGGCGTCCACGCTTTATCACAGTTTTCGCCCTCCCAAGCTCAAAAAACTGTTTCAGAAACTTGATCACGTCTCCATCTATTTGTTGATTGCGGGTACCTACACACCCTATATGATGGTGTCGCTGAGGGATGGCAATGGCCCGCTTCTGCTTGCAATCGTTTGGAGCCTCGCCCTCTTTGGTATATTGCTTGATCTATTGAGTCCACGTCGGATTGAGATACTGCAGATTGTAATTTATCTGATTATGGGGTGGGTATGCGTATTCGAATATTCCAGCCTGAAAGCAATAATTCCCAGCGCAGGCATCCTATTGCTTACGGTAGGAGGTATCGCTTATACGGTGGGCATCATATTTTACGTATTGGATGACATGGACAAACTGCGTCATGCACACGGCATATGGCACTTGTTCGTTCTACTCGGCTCCACGTGTCATTTCATTTCCATTATCGGGTACGTACGTTAACCCAATCCAATAAACAGCTGTTTCTTCAGATATCTCTCCTTAACCAATAGGTTAGAACAGAAGAAATCAGAAATGTGGATTCAAGATGATTCAGGAATCGGTGTCTATGTCGACTGACAGAAGCGGCCCTTTTTCGGTACAGGTCGGCGGTTGGCTGGCAGTATTCGGCTCCGCCTTTTGTTTTTATCTCGCCACAGTCATCATTCGCTGGGCTGAGCCGCATGTGGCAATAGAAACACCATACTTCGTGTTTTCCCGGTTTATTCTGGGGTTCTGCGTAGTCTGTCTCACTATGCTGATCAATAAACAGCGGCTGCATCCCCGCCGATACGATTTGCTTCTGGGCCGCACCGTGACAAACACGGTTGCAGTATTCTGCTTCTACAAGGCTGTAGAAGTGGGATCCCTGGCCGAGGCAAACATATTGAATATGACGTATCCCCTGTTCGTCGCGTTGTTTGCCTGGTTCCTTATCAGGGATCAGCGGGACACCTTTGTTTTGCTGGTTTTAGGCGTGGCGTTCCTGGGGATCTGGATGATACTTGCGCCGGGCGAGGTTGGTTTGAGACTCGAGAGCCTCTGGGGGTTGTGTTCCGGAATAATGGCATCCCTGGCAATGATCTCCCTGAACCTGAGCAGAAGATACCACGATTCACAAACTATATTATTTTTCATGTTCGGTCTGGGCGCCCTGCTTGTTTTCGTCCTTTTTTATGAGGACATCTTCTGGCCTGACAAAACGGAGTTTTTCTTTCTATTCACATGCTCTGCTGTTGGTGTTATTGGCCAGTATCTGTTGACCTATGGATTTTTGTACGTTACTGCGGTTGAAGGTTCCATAGTATCTTCAAGCAGAATCATTATTGCGGCAATCTTCGGGCCGCTTCTGGTGGGGGATCCAGCGCTTACGCTGATCGGATGGTGTGGAGCACTGCTGATTTTCGCGGCGAATTCCGTGCTCGCATATCGAAGATCTGTGGCTTAGTCAAAAAGAATTGAGGCATAACATCAGGGGCCTGATGCGAATGGCACATACTTAGGCTCAAAGCCACCGTCATTCCGGCGCAGGCCGGGATCCAGATGCACCAATGGTGGTCGCTTTCCTGGATTCCGGCCTGCGCCGGAATGACGATCAAGGCCTTCGAACAGGACAAATTGGCTTAAGTAAGTACCATTCGGGCCTGATACTGATTAGCTCTAGAGTTAAACCAAAAGGATTTTTCTTTAGTCCATACCGATGATTCCGCGTCGGGTGAGCAACAGGTCTATAAGTTGCTCCATCTCTTTTGTGGTCAGTTCATTGTTATCACAGCTGGATACGCAGAGATTGGCAGCCGTTACAGGTGCTGACGTATTGCTATTGAATTTTTCGAGCGCCGGACCCCGCCCTCGAATCATATCTTTGACGACCATGGGGGATAGCATTCCAGCACATTCAAGGACATTCAGCTGTGCGACATTGTGCAAGGCGGTTAGAAGTTTTGGTCCGATAAACTGAGGCGGCATCGTGCCTGTATTCAAGCCCAGTAAGCGAATCGCAGTTTCCAGGTAGAAACTCAAAAAGCTGTTATTTCTGCGGAACATGAGAAATGCATTGTGTACTTTTTTGTATACCCTCAATGTGCCGGCTGAATCGCGTTGTACCCAGACCTCACGGCCCAGTGCATAATCCGTATCAGGTAATACAAACCCCGCCGGATCAAAGACCAAAAAATCGGCATCCATCCATACTACGGTGTCATAGCCAATATTCAGGGCTTCTTTGAGAAACAGCAGGCGTGCCAGATCAGTGGCGACGACTTTGTGTTGAATCCGTTCAAGAAGCTCAGCAGGCACCCGGTTGAAAATCTCATCACCCAGAAACTGATAGTCATAGGATCGGGCGTTGCTCCAACTCCTTACGGATTCGAGACATGGTTCTATCCAGGAGAAGGGTAGGGGAGAGCGATGAGATTGGACTACGAGTGTATCGTGCACCTATTTCTGGCTCCTACCGGATTGAATGAGTAGGTCAACAATTTGGACAAAACGCATTCCATCTGTCAGCAGAAGCGTAGGGTCCGATTCATTCGATCAATGCCTGAGGAAATGGATGTAGGGTCGAATTCATTCGACCAATTGGACTCGAATCCTTTTTAGAGATGTGATCCAGGTATTTCTGCCATTCGGACTCAATTATCCGAATGCTGTGGCCAGTCTGAACTGTCGATTGTTTCCTGATAGGCGTGCCATGTGGCATGTCCGATCAGGGGAAGCGTAACAGCCAGTCCAATAAAAGCGGTAATCACGCCCAAAGCGACGGCAGAAATTATCAGGAGCGCCCATACGAACATGGGCATCTTGTTGCGAAGCACAGCATTGAAACTGGTGACCACCGCGGTAACCATATCCGTTTTTCGGTCTATGATCATCGGCAGGGAAAAGGCGCTTATACAAAATACAAAGGTGGCAAACAGAGAGCCCACGAGAGTTCCCACCCCGAGAAAAGTGGCCAGTTCAGCCAGACCCGGGTTCGCCAGCATGGGAAAGAATACGTGGGTCAGAGACACGGCCCGCGCCCATACCAGAAATATTATCAGCAGAATTACAGCAAACACCATTTCATTTCCGATATGGAGCCAGCTCTCTCTTATTGAGTGACCCAGCGTGGGCTTTTGACCTTTTTGCAGCTGAAAGCTGATGTCATAGAACGCCATTGCGAGCATCGGGCCAAGAAATATAAAACCCGACAACAGTGCCAGCAAAACCACCAGGTTGCCAAAGGAAATAGCAAGAAAGGTCATCAGATAACTGCATAGAACCAGGATGATTCCATAGCTGAGACTCTGTCTGGGCGCCAGCTTGAGGTCCTTCCAGCCCAGCTTTATCCATCTTATCGGCGCACCGATTTCCAGCTTTTTGCAGGGCGCGGCGAATGGAAGGGATTCGCTTGGATTATCCTGATCCGATGATGTAGTTGATTCCGTCATATTCCCCCCCTTGAAGCCGGAATCGGTACCGGCTGTTGCTGTGATCCGTATAGATCACAGCAACAGGTCATTGAGACATCACCAGGTGGTATTTCAGTCCGGCTCGGTCTGCGGCATTCCTCCAGGTTCTTCGCTCGCACCGTTGCTTGCGATAAATTCCCGGGTCACTTTGAACACTATCGGACTCAGCAGTATCAAGGCGATAAGGTTGGGTATAGCCATCAACGCATTCAAGGTGTCCGCCAACAGCCAGATAAATCCAAGGTCCGCAGTCGCGCCGATCGGCACGGCAATACACCAAAGCACACGAAACGGCATAATGGACTTCACACCCAGAAGATACTCGACACATTTCTCCCCATAAAAAGACCAGCCCAGCATTGTCGTGAAGGCAAATATGGCCAGAGACACGGTCACAATATGACCGCCAACGCCGGGGATCGCGGCCTCAAATGCCGAGGATGTCAGGGACGCACCGGTATCCCCGGAGGTCCAGACCCCGGAGGTAATGATAGCCAGGCCGGTGATACTGCATATGATGAGTGTATCGATAAACGTGCCCAGCATGGCAACCATTCCCTGATTGACGGGCCCTTTTGTTTGTGCGGCGGCATGGGCGATTGGCGCGCTGCCCAGTCCGGCCTCATTTGAAAATACGCCTCTGGCAACGCCGAAACGGATGGCGGCCCAGACGGCTGCGCCAGCGAAGCCTCCGGTTGCTGCCACAGGGTTGAACGCAGAAGTGAAGATCAAACCGATAGCGGCAGGTATCTCAGCAGCATTGATAGTCAAAACAACCAAACCCGACAGCAAATAGGCAATCGCCATGAAAGGCACAAGCTTGCCGGCAACCTGTGCAATGCGCTTGATACCGCCAAGGATTACGGCGCCAACCAGCACCAGCAGAACGGCACCGGTGGCCCAGGCTGGAACGCCGTAAGTTGAGTTAAGAACATCAGCGACTGAATTGGCCTGCACCGTGTTGCCGATACCGAAACCGGCGATGGCGCCAAACCCGGCGAAAGCAGGCGCCAGCCACAGCCACTTCTTGCTTAGCCCGTTTTTTATGTAATACATGGGGCCGCCGACGTGGTTGCCGAGTTCATCGACTTCACGATATTTGACCGCACAGACGGCCTCTGCGTATTTGGTGGCCATGCCGACCAACGCGGTCATCCACATCCAGAACAGTGCTCCGGGACCGCCGAGAAAAATCGCGGTTGCAACACCCGCAATGTTGCCGGTGCCAATCGTCGCGGAAAGCGAGGTCATCAAGGCATTGAAGGGACTGATCTCTCCCTTGCCTTCCTTGGGTGGAATGCGCCCCTTCCATAGCAGGCGAAAACCAAAGCCAAGCTTCCGAAGAGGAAGTATCTTGAGACCGGCTTGAAGAAAAAGCCCGGTGCCGAGGATGAGCACCAGCATCAGGGGTCCCCAGACTACGCCGTTTACAGCACTTACAAAGTTTGTGAGAGCTTCCACTAATAAATTCCTCCGAGTATTCTTTCGTATCTGCCGGGAACCAATGCCTCAGTCCTTTGATTAAAAATCATCGTACGACGAGCACCGGACATTTTGCGTGACGCACCACTTTGGCGGCATTTGGCCCAAGCAGATAATCTTTAAGTTCCGGGCGATGTGAGGCCATTACGATGAGATCCATTTCCATATCGTTCGCCAGGCTCACGATCTCACTGTAGATCGAGCCCTGCCGCACATGATGCGTGGCCTTCATTCCTTCCGGAATTTTCGATTTCTCGAGTTCCTGGATTTTGGATTCTGCGTGGGCGATCATCTTGGCGCTGTAGTCATCGGGAAGCCAGGCAAGCTGCGGCGGTTCCTCCGGGACCACTGTGACTATGTGTAATTCTCCATCCGCGTGTTGAGCCTGGTCGATGGCTACAGGCAGCGCCTCCTTCCACGAGCTTTCCTGCCCCAGGTCAATCGGCACCAGGATCTTCTCGAACCTTAGCATCTCTTAATTCTCCTTTGATCTTGGATTATCGAAGCGAGACTGTTCACTCCAACAGAAGCAACATGCACTGTTTACTACTGTTTGAACCGGAAGTACAGAAACGATTAAACTTAATAAATTAGTGGAATAACGATTGAAATGACGGGATATAGTCAAATAGACAAGAGGGGAAGGGCAATGGGCGGGTATCAAACATTTGATCGTCAAGCGGTAGAGATGGGATGTAAAGTCTGCGAAAACACCCTCCTCAATCGGTGAGAGGCCCCTGCTTATTCTCAGACAATGTCACAAAATCCCATAAAAAGTCCCAATAAACGGCCCAAGTACTTCGGTCTCCTGGTTGTCGTTATAATGGGTGCCAGTTGATGGAGTTCTCCAAGAGCCATAGCAGGATGCCCATGCACAAAGAAGATTCTCCCTTCTACGGTTTGAAGGCGGAGCATTTCATCATCAGCGCGGTGATCTTCGTGCTTCTGGCCGCCCTCGTAGTATTCAATGTCTATCTTGAGGGAAACCGCATCGAGGAAGATCTCAAAACCCAGGTTGCACGTAAGGCAAACACGCTGCTGGCAAGTCTCGAGAGAGAGCTGAACGCCAATGTGTTTCTGGCGAACGGACTTGTCGCTCATGTGATGTCTGTCCCGGATCTGGATAAAGAAAAGACCCACATCGCATTGAAGGCCCTTTTTGGATTTGGCAGACATCTACGGAATATCGGCATCGCGCCGGATAACAGAATCTCTCAGGTTTTTCCCCTGGAGGGAAACCAGGCAGCCATAGGGCTTAATTACCCGGAAATACCCAGCCAATGGCCTGCGGTAAAAAGAGCCATCGATTCAGGCGGAGCAGTGCTGGCGGGCCCGGTGAGACTTCTTCAGGGAGGATCCGGTTTGATCAGCCGAACGCCGGTTTTTCTGGAAAACGGCCGATATTGGGGCATATTGAGCCTGGTTCTGGATATGTCGAGTCTGCTTGAAGGGGCAGGGATATTGCCGGAAAAAGACGGTGTCCGATTTGCATTGAGGGGAAAGGATGCTCTTGGCGAGAGAGGTGAGGTCTTTTTTGGAGACGCGGCACTTTTCGAGGCGGCCTCGATCAAGCTGTCCCTGGCGGTCCCCGGCGGCACTTGGCAGATGGCGGCTTTGCCCGCTGAAGGCTGGGGTTCCGGGAAGGGACATCTGGTAGTCTTTGGAGCAATTGGCTTTATGCTTTCCGCCTTGCTGACATTGTCCATACTGATATATCAGGGTAACCGTGTTCATATAATCACGAGCAAAAACAGATTGAGGGCCATTCTGGATACTACTCCCGATGGTGTAATTGTCATTACCGATAAGGGTATTGTCTGTGAGTTCAACCCCGGTGCTGAGAATCTGTTTGGATATCCATCTGAGGAGATGATCGGATCATCGGTCAATAAGTTGATGGTTTCAGCGGATGCCATGAGGCATGACGGCTATGTGCGAAATTCCCACAATGCGGTTTCAAGACTGATGACGGAGGGTAGGCAGGTTGCCGGCCGGAGAAAGAGTGGAGAGCAGTTTCCCATAGAGGTTACAGTGGGCGAGGCCTTTATCGGTCAGAATCGTGTCCATGTCGGTGTGGTTCGGGATATCACCAAGCGTAAGGCTATCGAGGATAAGCTGCGTGAACTTGCAGTCACGGATAATCTGACAGGCGCACTTAATCGACATGGATTCGAAGAGATCGCAGAAAACGCCTTCATGGTATCGAAGCGTTATTCGAGGCCCCTTTCAGTTCTCATGATCGATGCTGATCACTTCAAAGGCATAAATGACAGTTATGGTCATGATGCCGGGGACAAGGTATTGATTCGGCTTTCCTCCGTGGTACGCGAAACCTTGAGGTCAACGGACGTTTTTTGTCGTTATGGGGGGGAGGAGTTTCTGGCGCTTCTGCCCGAGACCACATTCGATGAGGCTGCGATACTCGCCGATAGAGTGTTAAGTGACCTGCGTGAGACGGAGGTCAGGACAAACGATGATGAAACTGTCCGATTCACGGTCAGTATCGGTGTCGCATCATTGACACCCGACGTTCAGGATTTTTCAACAGTTATTCAACGTGCCGATGATGCCCTCTATAAGGCAAAAAGCGAAGGGCGGGACCGTTGGTGTGCGGGATAAAATGAATGTGTGGCGGTAATGGCGGTTGTTCGCGCTTCAGCGCTTGAGTGAAATCTCGACACGCGGTGTTCCCTGATCAGTGGCCTCCAATGTGGACCTGCATTCACCAACACGCTTGGTATCGGCACCTTTTTCCCGGATCAGGTAACGACGTACGATGCGCTGTCGCTCCACTGCGAGTTCGGTAAGGGCTTGTGCCGTCTCCGCGGATAAAGATTCAGGCTGGGCTTCAGTTGGGGTGGCCTGGGTCTTGTTATCAGTGTCGGTGGGAGCAGTTGTCTCAGAAGTCATGAGTTTATCCAGATCCTGCACAGTCAGGCGGCTGCACACCTTCAGCGACAGCTTGGGGTGTTCCGCCAACAACTTGGCCAGATCATCCGCGTAGCGTTTACCGGCTTCATCGAGTTCGGCGGACCCGGGCAAGAACTCGATGGGTTCAAAGGCAGGGCCGGTTCCCTTTTCGGCGTTTGACAGCATTGAAGCGATCATGGTCGGTGGAAACACCTTTGCCAAAGCACCGCCGATGGCCTTGTTTACTGCCGAGCTGATGTCTACGTCGGGCTGATTCAGTGTACCGCTTACGGGCAGCTCCAGCCCTATATGTCCCTTATTGTCCTGCAACAGACCCACCGCTGTCTCCAGCGGCATACCCATCGTCTCAGTTAATTGCTCAGCTTCTTTTTTGCTTAGTGGACGGAAGGTAATATCATCAGCCCCGATTCGTATCTTGCCCTGCAGGCTTCCATTCTCGGCCTTGGCTCCGGCCGCGGTATCGAGTTGGCCGCTTTCGAGATGCACACCCGCCAGCGTCAGAAAGTAAGGCGAGTAGGTGGACAACTCCAGATTCTCCATTTTCGCGTTCAGGTCCAAATCGGCGTTCGCGTTGACCCCTCTGGCCCAACCAGAAAGCTCCATTTCGGTGAATTCGTTGACATCTACCAGGATACGTACCTCAGTGCGCTGGTCTGTCTTCCGAGTATCCAGATTTTGTATCTGAGCCTCCTTGATAGCGGCGTCGATGGTAACTGGCGGCTTGACGATGTCATCCTGGAACCGGATCGTGGAGTTTCCGGTCAAGGCCAGTTGTCCGAGACGTACGCGCATGCCCGAAGGTTCTCCATCCTCAACCCTTGGCTGCGTGGTCCGTGTCTGCAACGCGGTGAGCAGGTTTTCGGTCAGCCGACCATCCGCGGTCAGCCCCTCGCGTCGTTGAAATGCCTTGATCGCTGCCACCGTGCGATGCCCCATTTGACCGTCTGCGGGACCCGGTTCATAGCCAAGCTCAGTGAGCAGTGTCTGCGCCTGTCTCACGTCGGCTCCTTGCAGTTCCGGTTCCTGCTCCGGTGCTGCGCCGGCCGTTTCAGCCAACGCATCTTCCGGAGAGCCGGTTTTTTCTGTTCCCTTATTCCCCCATTTAAGCAGAGCCTCCAGCAGCGAGCGCTTTACGAACAGGGTCAGCCCGTCGATGGTCATGGCATCAGCGGAAAGCTGCGTCCGCTCATTGAGTTGTAAAGCCCGGACCTCGGCGTTGCCGAACGTTACAGCACTATCCTTGCCCTTGGCGAAGTCTGCCGTCAGGGATTCGATTGTGGCATCGCCAGCGCCCTGCCATCGCAATTTGCCGCCATGTGCATCGAGTGAGGCTTGATCAAGCATGGCGCTTGCCGCATCCACGCTAAACTGCACCTCCGGAAAACCTTCCCCGGCATAAGCCACCGCGGAAAGCCCGGAGCTTGTCTCACTCGCGTCAGCCAGTTGCAGCGAGACTGCATCTGGCTGAACCTGCAGGCCCAGTTTTCCCACTTTGGTTTCGAATTGATCGGCCTTTAATTCGCCCCTTGGACCCTCACCTCTTATCCCTGTCAGCGAGTTGCCACCGGCCATGTCCACCGTCAATCGCCCCTGGCCCGATTTTACGGTCAGTTGTTCGAGCCTGCTCTGCAGACGCTCGATTTTAAGCAGCTGATTCTGCTCATGCCCCTCGCCCGGACTAAGCTGGATCCCAGACAGATCGCTGTTGAACTTGAGACCCAGTTCAAGCTGGCCATCGGTGGATTGAAGTAAAAATGACTCACCTTTACTTTGCAGGCGCCCTACTTTCATGTCCAAGGCGGGCAGAACCACGGAAGTGTCGGCAAAATCGCTAAGACCTGTATCTTTCGTTGAAACGGCACCGGGGTCCGACAGGGATTGCAGCAGGACCAGCAGGTCGAGCACTGCCTCAATCGAGAAGTCGATAGGACCTGAAAATGCGGCTTTTTCCAGATCGATATCCGGTTGCATGGCAATACGCAGTATCTTGTCTTTCGCATAGGCTATATCAAGCTCGTCTATGGCAATACGACTTGCGTCAACGGCGTAGCTGGTTTTAGGGGTCGTTGCGCTGTGCTGGCCGAGCTCGGTGGCAATTTCCCCCTTAAGCGTGAACTCGTCCGACTCACTCAGGGTATAATCAACGTCGACATCCAGCTTCGCCTTTTCCATAGTCAGCGCAAAGACGCCCGTGCTTGCGTAATCGGCACCCGTAATGTCGATGGTGCCCGCGACGCGCCCTTCCAGCCGGCCCGAGTCGAATATCGTCATCTGGTATTTGAGATCAGCAGTATAGATGCCGGCCCCCCGGTCCAAACCCCGACCCCATGGGCCGGTGAACCGAAGGATCTTGGGTACCTCTGCCTGTTCGGTCCTCGAATCGATGTCGAGGGTGATATTGTCGGCGAAAGGGCGGGCCTCACCGGACCAGTTCAACTGAATGTCGTTTACCCGTGCCTTGAGTTCGAAGCGTCCGGGACGCTCCGGTTCCCAGGTACGAAACTCCGTCAATGCGAGCTGTTCCACTTCGAGTTCAAGATCGCCTTGTCCGCTCTCCTGGAATATCAGCCTGGAATCACGCAGTTCAAGGTTGTCTATACCAGCCCCCCATATACTGTCCTCATCGACGGGTTGCCCGGGTTGATCGGGCAGCGTTATGAACCGGTTCAGTGGGATGCCGTTGAGAAAATAGGCCTTATCCTCTTTGCTGTGGGTCACGATCAAATCTAGCCCGCGTATCAACAGGCGGTCTACATAAATTCGGCGGTCCAGCAATGGGTTGTAACGTATGGTAAGCCCCAGCTCCCCTACCTGCCCGGGGTCTGACGGATCGACCCCGAAATGCGCGGGACCGAACCAGAGTTCCTGGGACCAGGGGTTAATTTCCAGGGTATCGACACCTTCGTATTGAATGCCGAGATCATCCAGCTCCGAGGTGATCAGGTAGCGTGCGATAAAACCGGGAAGGTAGAGGGAAAGAAGACCCAGCAATAACAAAACGATGACGACGGCAATACCCGGTCTAAAAAAAGGGTGCGGCCTGGGCTGTCCCGGCCCTGATCCGGGACCCGGTGTCGGCTTCTGTGCCAGGCCGTTGTGCTCATCACGCATGATCCACCCTTTCAGCATTGATCAGAGGTTCCCTAAGATGAATATAGCATGAGAGACATCAGAGGAAGGTTTAGCCTTTTCGGTGCTGAGAAAGTAACTTGCAAATAAACCTTTCGTTGTTACGAGTACCTAAATCAATATTTTCGACAAACCCCACTCCATCTGTCAGCAAAACCGTAGGGTCGAATTCATTCGACCGATGCTTGAGGAGAGGCATGTAGGGTCGAATTCATTCGACCAATTGGACTTGATTATGCGGGGAATGCCGTCCCCTGCTACATGCGACGCAGGACATGGTGACCTCCATGTCTCCATTGGTAATGATGGCTGTTGGCCGAATGAATTCGACCCTACGGCGGTAATCTACCCACTTGATTAAAGAAATATCCCTTATCTACAGCATGGAAACATCAGGCCTTGTCTAAAAATGCCGCACCGCACAAGGCCATAACTGGTAAAATGGTGCTTTAACAGCTAATCTACGTCGCCTTTTGGAAAACCAGTCAGCGTTAATGTCCCGCAAACTCTACATCAAGACCTTCGGCTGCCAGATGAACGAGTACGATTCCGGCAAGATGTCAGATCTCCTGAAGGAGAGCCACGGGCTGGAACTGACAGACAGGCCCGAAGACGCGGATGTGCTGTTGCTCAATACCTGCTCCATCCGTGAGAAGGCCCAGGAGAAGGTATTCTCCCAGCTTGGGCGCTGGCGCCCCTGGAAACAACGTCGGCCAGACCTGGTTATCGGTGTCGGTGGATGTGTTGCCAGCCAGGAGGGAGGCCTTATCAGGAAACGGGCGCCTTTTGTGGATCTGGTGTTCGGTCCCCAGACGCTTCACCGGCTTCCCGAACTGATCGATGCCAGCCGCCGGGCACAGGCTCCGGTAATGGATGTCTCTTTTCCGGAGATCGAGAAATTCGACCGTCTGCCCGAACCCCGGGCCGACGGGCCAACCGCATTTGTCTCCATCATGGAGGGTTGCTCCAAGTACTGCACCTACTGTGTGGTTCCCTATACCCGGGGTGAGGAGATCAGCCGGCCTTTTGACGATGTGATCGCGGAAGTGGCAGCCCTGGCCCGGCAGGGTGTCAGAGAAGTCAACCTGTTGGGGCAGAACGTCAACGCCTATCGCGGCACCATGCATGACAAAGAAACGGCAGATCTGGCGCTGCTGGTCCAGTATGTGGCCGCCATCGAGGGCATAGACCGAATCCGCTATACCACGTCCCACCCGGTGGAGTTCAGTGACAGTCTAATCGCAGTTTATGCCGAGGTGCCTGAACTGGTGAACCACCTCCATCTGCCGGTGCAGAGCGGATCGGATCGTATACTGGCCTTGATGAAGCGTGGGCATTCCGTCTTCGAGTACAAGGCGAAGATCCGCCGCCTCAGGGATATCCGTCCCGATATCAGCCTTTCGTCTGATTTCATCATAGGTTTTCCCGGCGAGACGGACGCGGATTTCCGGCGAACCATGGATCTCATCGAAGAATTGGGTTTTGACCAGTCATTCAGTTTCATTTTCAGCCCCAGGCCGGGTACGCCGGCGGCGGATATGGCCGATGACCTGCCCCAGGCGGTCAAGCGGGAAAGGCTGGAGATACTGCAGCAGCGCATCGGTTCCATGGCTCAGCAGATCAGCCGCCGTATGGTGGGCGGGACGGAGCGGGTGCTCGTGGAGCGCCCGGCACGTAAAGACGCCATGCAAATCGCCGGGCGTACGGAAAACAACAGGGTGGTGAATTTCGATGGCTCCCCCGATCTGATCGGGCGTTTCGTGGATATCCGGATTACCGAGGCCCTGCCAAACTCCCTGCGCGGTGTGCTGGCTGACGATGCACTGGCCCGGAGCGCCTGATTACCCGTTAACCCTATGCAGATACCCAGCGCAGGCCCTAAAGTGTCTGAACATCCTGAATCCATCGACCTCACCCTCGAGCCTGAAGACAATGAGCGGCTGATCAACCTGTGCGGTCATCTGGATGAGCACCTGCGCCAGATAGAGAGGCGCCTGGGTATAGAGATCAACAACAGGGGCCACAGATTCCGGGTCATCGGGGAGACCGATTCGATCAGGGCAGGTGAGCAGGTTCTGTTGAATCTCTATGATCAGACCCAGGAGGATGCGCTCACCCCGCAAGGCGTGCACCTGTTGCTTCAGGAATCCGGCATCGAATCCATGCTGCGTGACGATGCCGGGAAAGAACTGCCCGAGGTGGTCATCAAAACGAGAAGGGGCATGGTGCGTCCCAGGGGTGCCAATCAAAAGGAGTATCTGCACAAGGTTGTTACCCACGACATCAATATCGGCATTGGCCCGGCTGGCACCGGCAAAACCTACCTGGCGGTAGCCTGTGCCGTGGATGCCCTGGAGCGGGATCAGGTGCGTCGCATCATGCTGGTTCGCCCGGCGGTGGAGGCGGGTGAACGCCTGGGGTTTCTGCCCGGCGATTTGTCCCAGAAGGTCGACCCTTATCTGCGACCGCTTTATGACGCCCTCTATGAGATGCTCGGCTTCGAGCGGGTGGCCAAGCTGATCGAGCGCAACGTCATCGAAGTGGCACCATTGGCCTATATGCGCGGCCGCACCCTCAACGAGTCATTCATAATTCTGGACGAGGCCCAACATACACCGCCGGAGCAGATGAAGATGTTTCTCACCCGGATCGGATTTGGCTCCACGGCAGTCATCACCGGCGACGTGACACAGGTCGATCTCCCCCGGGGGCACCCGTCGGGTCTGCGCCAGGCTTCCGAGGTATTGGCGAAGGTGGAGGGGATCAGCTTCACCTTCTTCAGCGCCCGCGACGTGGTGCGTCACCCGCTGGTGCAGCAGATTGTCACTGCATACGACCGCCACGATCAGGATACCGAGGGAGATGGGTGATTCTGAGGCTTGAAACCCAGAGGATCCTGAAAGCCCAAGAGGTACCTTCGGATGCGGAATTGCGGCAATGGACCGAAGCGGCGCTGGGGGAGAGAGTCGATAAAGCCGAACTGGTAATCCGCATCGTGGATGAGGCAGAAAGCCAAACCCTCAACCGGGAGTATCGTGGTGTGGACAGACCCACCAACGTCCTCTCGTTTCCAAGTGAACTCCCAACCGAGGTGGAAAGCGATCTTCTCGGTGACCTGGTGATCTCCGCCCCGGTGGTTCAAAGGGAGGCGAACGAACAGGACAAGCCGTTACAGGCGCATTGGGCTCACATGGTGATTCATGGCGTGCTCCACCTGATAGGCTTCGAGCATGAGACTGACCGGCAGGCCCACGAGATGGAAACTTTGGAACGCAGCCTGTTAGAAGGATTGGGGTTTCCGGACCCTTACTGACCGGTGGCTATTTTCCGACTGCCCTGGTTCAGGGCGCTGCTCGCATTCGGCGCCGGTGTGTCGACACTGTTTGCATTCGCGCCCTTCTCTTTCTATCCCCTGGCCGTTGCAGGTCCGTTGCTGCTGTTTCTGCTCTGGCTGGATGCATCACCGCGGCGTGCGTTCCGGGAAGGCTGGTTTTTCGGTCTCGGATTGCTGGGCTTTGGGGTATCCTGGCTGCACATCAGTATCGATGAGTTCGGGAACGTGGGAACACCCCTGGCAGTACTCATCACGACACTGTTCATTGTTCTGTTGTCCCTTTTTTACGGTCTTGTGGGCTGGCTGGGCAGGGTCCTGACAGCCAACGGATTGGGGCGCTGGGAAAGCCTGGTGCTCTTCACGTCGTTGTGGGTGCTTTCGGAGTGGCTGCGCGGCTGGCTGTTTACGGGCTTTCCCTGGCTGTCTCTGGGATATTCCCAAATCGATTCACCCCTGGCCGGGTGGGCAACCGTATTCGGGGTTTATGGCGTGAGTTGGGCGGTTGTCCTCACTGCTGCCGGACTGGCGCTGTCGATCGTCGGAACACCCCGCCAGCGGCTGCTCGCCCTGGCCGGCCTGCTCCTGCTTTGGGGTGCCGGTTTATCACTCAAATCCATCGATTGGTCTCTCCCATCGGGTGACCCGTTGCGGGTTGCGATGATTCAGGGAAACGTGCTCCAACAGGAGAAGTGGAAGCGGCGGAATCTGGTGCCCACACTGGACCTCTATGCCGGGTTGAGTCGCCTTAACTGGGACAGGGATCTGATCATCTGGCCGGAGACCGCGGTACCTGCCTTTTCTTACCAAGTGGAGAAGCCTTTCCTTGCGCCCCTGCATAAGGAGGCCGCGAGGCGCGGGGTGACCATCCTGCTGGGTATTCCCGTTCAGAAACAGGGCGGGCGTTATTTCAACAGCATGATCACCCTGGGTGACGACAGAAATGTCTATTACAAGCGACACCTGGTTCCGTTTGGTGAATTCATGCCCCTGAAATTCATGCTTCAGCCGCTGATCGACTGGCTGCAGATACCCATGTCGGACTTCACCGCCGGTGAAGCCGAAAAACCCCTCATGACGGTGGCCGGTCATCCGGCGGCCATATCCATCTGCTATGAGGACGTGTTCGGTGAGGAGGTTATCGAAGCTTTGCCGGAGGCAGCGTTTCTTGTCAATGCCAGCAACGATGCCTGGTTCGGTGACTCTCTCGCGCCCCGGCAGCATCTGGAGATTGCGCGCATGCGCTCCCTGGAGACGGGCCGGTATCTGCTGCGTTCGACGAATACCGGCATCTCTGCCCTGATCGGTCCGAAAGGTGAGGTTATAGCCGATTCCCCGGCATTCGAACAGCATGTGCTCAGGGGTGAGGTCAGACCCATGAAGGGGCTCACCCCTTATGGTCGTGTGGGAAACCGGGGGGTCGTCTTGCTGTCCCTGCTGGTGCTCTTCGTGATCACATGGCTGGCCCGTCGCGGAAACCGCAACGGATTTGGGACCGATTCCTGATCTGTCGGAGTTTCGAGAGTTATCCGGTCAGTAAGGGTGTTTTATTCCGGGCAGGGAGCATCCTGTTTTCCAGATACCCTTTCATCGCGCAGACGAATTCCGGAAGCTGGTCTTTCGGCAGGGGTTTGCTGTAGTAATACCCCTGTATCAGGTCGCAACCTCTTTCGGTCAGGAATTTCAGCGGTCCTGTTTCCTCCACGCCTTCGGCAACCACCCTCAGACCAAGACTCTTTGCCATTGCAATGATCGCCCTTCCAACAGCCGCATGATTCGGTTCTTCATGAATATTTGTTGCGAAGCTGCGTGCTATCTTGAGTTCATCCACCGGGAAGCGGGTGAGATAGCTTAAGGATGAGTAGCCGGTACCAAAATCGTCGATTGAGAGTTCCACCCCCAGGGCCTTTAACTCGTGCAGAGTTTTTATGTGCTTTTCGGCATTCTCCATCATCAGGCTTTCTGTTATCTCCAGCACCAGAAAACCTGGATAGAGCCCGCTTGTGTCGAGCACATGTTTCACACTCTGGACGAAATCCCGTTTGCGAAACTGTTCCATCGATACGTTCACGGATACCGTGATGTCCTGTAAGCCTTCGGACCGCCATTCAGAAGCCTGCCTGCAGGCTTCATGGAGCACCCAGTTTCCGATTGGGATGATCATGCCGTTTTCTTCGGCCAAAGGCGTGAAATCACTGGGTGATACCATGCCGTAAACCGGGCTGTCCCAGCGCAACAGCGCCTCCACGCCCGCCACCCTGTCCGCGTGCGGATTCACCTGCGGCTGGTAGTGAAGCAGGAACTCCCCGTTTTCCAGCGCTTTTCTCAGGGAGGAGGCCATCTTCATGCGCATGATGGACCTGGCATTGATCTCTTCGGAGTAGAACTGGAAACTGTTCCTGCCGCGTTCCTTGGCATGATTGGTTGCGCTTGCCGCCTTTGTTATCAGGGTGTCCGCATCCTTACCGTCTCCGGGGAAACTGGCGACCCCGATACTGGGTGTGATGTACACATCGTGGTCGCCGACAGTGAATATGGGTTTCATCGACTCCAGGATTCCGCGTGCGACGAAAGCAAGGTCGTCCACCTGATCGTATCCGGTCAGGATTATCGAAAACTCATCACCGCCGAATCGGGCCAGATCGTTCCAGGGCCTTGCATGAGGAAACCTGGTAATGACGTCGCTGCTGCGCAGGTAGTCCCTGATCCTTATCGCGGCTTCCACGAGCAGTGTATCCCCGATTTTCGGCCCGAGTGTATCGTTGATCTGCTTGAAACGATCCAGACCCATGTGCAGCACGGCGATGGATCGTCCCTCCTGGGAGGCATTCGTCACTGCCGACTTCGTGCGTTGGATGAACGAACGGCGGTTGGGAAGGCCGGTCAGGCTGTCATAGAAAGCCAGCTGATCCTGGTAGGCCTTGGCAGTAAGGGTGTTCTGAAGGCGCAGGATCAGCTCACTGGAATCGACGGGTTTCGAGAGAAAATCCGAGGCGCCCAGTTCCAGTACCTTGAGTTTGGTTTCGGCACTGCTGGAGGAGGTAAGAACAATGACCGGAATATGCTTGAGCAGTTGCTCCTTGCGCATTTCAGCCAGAATGTCGAAGCCTGTCACGTCGGGCATTTTAAGGTCCAGCAGAAGCACTTCGGGATTCTCGTTCTTGAGCAACCCCATGGCCTGGCTGGACTGGTCGGTGATCAGGAAATTCCTGTAGCCGGCAGTCTCCAGATGGATCTGAATGACATCGGTATTGATGGGCTCATCGTCCACCATCATGATGACGGCATTTTTCAGTTTCGCCAGGTGCTCGTCGAAACACTCGTCATCTTCTTCGGGAAACATAGATGTTGCCTCTTCCGGGGCAGGCGGTCTATTTCTGTCCTGCGTTTTCTGTTGCACGTCCGGTTTATCGGTCATGCTCTGGTTTTCGGCCGGGAATCAGAATATTTGAGGTGGTCCACACTGGTATTACCCGGCCATTTCCGCCCCGGTTTCTTCTTCAGCCAACCTGATGCGCTTGGAAAGACCGCGGAGATCGTCAAGTGAGACTCTGGAATTATGCTCATCCTGATTCTTTGCGTGTTGTTCGAGTAGTTTCGCGGGTTCGGTGAAGGCATCAAAACCCACGGTGCCCCCGGCGCCTTTCAGCCAGTGAGCCAGGCCTGCCAACTCCTCGAAATTCTTCTGCTCCCAGGCCAGATCCATGAATCCCAGCTGCACGTCAAGACGCTTGATAAACCGCTGGATGATCTCAGCAAAACGGGGGTTTTCCAGGGGGAGCCGGGATACGATCGGCGCACCGATAACGGACTCCACGCTCTGCGGGTAGCCATCAGAATCCGGCTCCGCTGCGGGCTGAGGAATATCCGCTGTTTCTTCAAGATATTCCGAACGCCGGCAGTCCAGATTATCCGCCAGGGTATTGATCAGGCCGTCAATGTCGATGGGTTTGGTCATCACGCCATTAAAGCCTGCGGTGATGCATTTCTGCTCGATCCCTTTCATAGCATGGGCGGTAAGCGCGAATATGGGAATTTTGATCTTCTTTCCACGCAGCAGACGGGTTGCCGAATAACCGTCCATCACCGGCATCTGTACATCCATGAGAATCATGTCGTAAGGTTCTGCAAGTGCCATATCGCAGCCCACCTGGCCGTTCTCCGCGGTGTCGACTGTCAGTCCAACCTCCTCCAGAACCAGCTTCACCAGCTCGCGATTCTCGTCGCCGTCATCGACAACCAGGATGCGCGCCGAGGAAAATTGCCACTGTGTTGCTTCCTGTGCCGTGACTTCTCCGCCTCTGACCAGGATCTCTTCGGTCTGCAGCATGGAGACCTCGCGCAGGGGGCCGGTGTTCAGCGTAACCGTAAACACGCTGCCTTTTCCCAAGTCGCTGTGTACAGAGATTTCACCCTCCAGAGCCTCTGCAAAACGTCGGCTGATTGAAAGTCCGAGCCCGGTGCCGCCAAACTGTCGTGTGACGGATGCATCGGCCTGAACGAAGGGGTCGAATATCTTTTGCTGCTGTGCTTCGGTCATACCGATTCCCGTGTCGATGATGTCGATTGCGAGCTTGGGGTTTTCGACGGAATCCATGAAACGGGTTACGATCCTCACACCCCCCTGATTTGTGAATTTCAGGGAGTTACCTACCAGATTGGTGATTATCTGGCGCAGGCGTGCCGGATCGGAAAATATGGTCGCCGGGGTGGGGCCTTGAGGTTCAAAGGTGAGAGATATGCCCTTCTCCTGGGCTTTGATCCCTAGAATCTGCACGATCTCCCGGATGATGATGTAAGGGTCACAGGGTATGCGCTCCACTTCGATGCGCCCGGCCTCGACCTTGGACAGATCGAGAATGTCGTTTATCAGTGCAAGCAGATGCTTACCGCTGGAATGGATGGTATTGAGGTACTTTCCGGAGTCCTGCCTGTTCTTGCCGTATCCGCGTTTCAACACCTCGGTAAAACCCAGGATCGCATTCATGGGTGTTCGAATTTCATGGCTCATGTTGGCCAGAAAGTCGCTCTTTGCCCGGTTTGCCGCTTCGGCATCGTCTTTTGACTTGCGCAGTTCGATCTCCTTCTCCTCCAGCGCAGTCACATCGTCGAAGCTGATGAGAACGCCTCCGGTCCTGTTGCCTTCGCCGAGAATGGGGGCACAGTTCACGATAAAGGTGCGTCGTCCCGAGGTGGGTGTCTCCAGGCGAACCATTTCATTTTTCTTCTGTTTTCCCTCGGAGAGAACTTGTCTCCAGGGTGATTTCTTATTATCGAAGGGGGCATCGGAGGTACTGGTCCAATCGAAATCCGACGCCTTGACACCCATGAGATCAGTTGGATCTCTGTTCATCAGCTTTGAAAAGGCCAGGTTGGCCAGCACCACCTGTTCCTTGCGGTCGAGAACCAGCAAACCTTCCGCCATGGTGTCCAGTGCAGCTCTGACGCGTTCCGGGACAGCCTCGGAGGGATCCAGATGTTTAAGCATCTT
>JAQYVO010000012.1 GCA_030145425.1 Chromatiales bacterium
GCCGGTCAACCCTACCAGGTGATCGGCCCGACCTGCAGCCTCGAACTGCTCACCGGCAGGCAGAAGGCACACCTCAACTATTCCATTCATTTCGGACACTACCTGCTCCATCCCCTGATCCTTTCCATGAAGGATTTCCAAACGCCTGAGGAAATATTCCGTGCGTGGAACCGGGTCATCGAGACACGCAACGAAAACCTGAAAAAACTCAAGCAACGCAGTCTCCAGCAGGAAGAAATCACCCGGCGCGAGTTTTTCAAAGGCCCCAGACCGTCCTGAGAATGCTAGGGGCGCCCCCTTCCCGATCAATCGAGTCTGACCCCATTGGTTTCTTCGACCAAAGGCAATGCCCCCCCATCCCCCGTAGGGTCGAATTCATTCGACCAAAGGCAATGCCCCCCTCATTCTCCGTAGGGTCGAATTCATTCGACCAAAATCCCAAAAAAGAAACCTAGGAAATTCATTCAACCAATTCAACTTCACCCCACCCATGCCGCTATTACGAACTGAAGGCTGAACTGTAGGCCGACACCCGGCCAACCCCTTGAATTTTCAGGAAGTCATGTGATGGAAAATCTGATCGGATTTATCGGTGCTATGTGTATGCAACTGACCCTGGTAGCGTTCCTTATAGCAACGGTTCTCTCAATCAAACTTGTGATACGCAGATGCTCACCGGTGTTTCATATGTATATGGACCAGATCAAAGAGATCCTGCACAGAGAACAGCATGCAGACCCCGGTACTCACCATCCTGGTTGAGTAGGCATTTCGCGGGCAAGCCCGCTCCTGCAATAAATGTAGCCTGCGTTGAGCTTGCGAAACGCGGGTCTTCTTCGGCTGGACCCCCCCCATGTAACGTATGGCCGAATGGTACTTACCTTAGTGCCCATCCATAAACACCCTCTCCCGTCATTCCGGCGCAGGCCGGAATCCAGTAAGTCGCTGAATTCCCTGGATCCCGGCCTGCGCCGGGATGACGGTGGCTTTGAGCCTAAGTATGTGCCATTCGGCCCATAACCTTTTTAGATGCTCTTCTATCTGCTACATTACTAATGCGTATTATGTATGCGCATATTTCATGAGCATTAATTCTTATGTCAACCTTATATGATGAAACGGCCTTAAAAAAGGCTACTAATCTCAGTATAAACAGCGACTTATTATCTAAAGCCAAGCAGCTGCATATCAATCTTTCAGCCACGCTGGAGCATGCTCTTGAGATTGAGCTGAGAAAAGCAGAGCGAGATAACTGGCGGAAGAAAAACAGAAAAGCCATGAGCGCATTGAATAAACTGGCTGATGAGAATGGATTGTTCTCAGACGAATACCGGAAGTTCTGATGCCCCAGTTTTCACTCTATAAAAATAATGACATTTCCTCGAATAAAACCTACCCGTATTTTATTGATGTTCAGAACGACTTGCTGAGTGATTTAAATTCCAGGTTGGTAATTCCCCTGACAACACCTGAAAAATTAGACAATATGGATGTTAAACGACTATGCCCGGTAGTTCATATTGAGATGGGTGACTTTGTACTGTTGACTCATCAGATGACGTCAGTACCAGCATCTATTTTAAAAACCGAGGTAACATCAGTGGAAAAATATCGTTACGAAATTCTTGGTGCTGTCGATATGCTCATATCGGGCATCTAACTGGTACCAGTTCGGTTTTTTTTGGCCGAATGAATTCAGCCCTACGGTGGCGAATGTAGCAATAAATGTAGCCTGCGTTGAGCTTGCGAAACGCGGGTCTTCTTCGGCCGGATCCCCCCCCGTGCAATGTAGGGTCGAATTCATTCGACCAACCCGAATTAACCTTCTAATTCCCCCAAATTCCGAAGCTTAGGTCTTAAGATCCCAGCCGCCCGGTCGAATAAAACGAGTAACTTTCCAATATAGAAGTTGAATAAAAGGGGACAGGTGCGAATGGCACTTAACTTAAGCCAAATAGTCCTGTTCAAACGCCTTGATCGTCATTCCGGCGCAGGCCGGAATCCAGGAAAGCGACCACCATTGGCACATCTGGATCCCGGCCTGCGCCGGGATGACGGTGGCTTTGAGCCTTAAGTAAGTGCCATTAGGGACAGGTGCATATAATCTGCTTCGAATTACCAGAGTGATGTTCAATGCGGTTCATTTCCTGTACGACCACAATCTTTTGCTCCCGGAATCAGCCATTAAAACAATGTACAAATAAAAATAACAAGTTGCCTGTACAAGTTGTCTGGATGTTGACCGATTAAAACTCCCAATATATTGGGTGGTGCTCAGTGGGCCTTCCAATGTGCTCATGCTGCGATGATACGGAATTCAGTCGCCTTGGCGATAGGACGGACAAAATTCTTCTCTCGCTTCATCTCCACAATGCCATATCGCGACATGGTTTTGAGGGTTCTGGATAGATTCCCCGCCTTTCGACCGCTGGCTCTCGCTAACGCCGAAATCGACTCTGGATGTAACTCAGCCATTACTTTGAGAAGAGCACGATTCTCATCGCTTAGAACTTCCGCCAGCGACTTCATAGAGGTGAACCAGATCTTGGGCTCCCCCCGCTTTGGTTTGTATTTCCCACTGGCAATGGCCAATATCCGATTACGGATCTTTTCCTGTGGCAAGATGCCAATCGTGATGGTTTTCATCGTTTTCTTACCTCTTGCAGCACGCGATCCACTTCCGCGAAGAAGTCCGAAAGGAGCTGATAGGCATCCTTGAACTCGTAAGGTATGCCCTTGTCTGATGCATGGCGGTGCAGGTGGTCATAAGGCAATATTCTCCCTGCAAACTTGAACTTCTTCGGTGGCTTTGCTGAATGTGCATTGTCATAACCTAAGATTCGCCTACCGTATGGTTCGTGCAGCGTTAGCGAATAGCGGACACCATGTGGTATCACCTGGGTGGCCTCAACCTGCCATGCCTCGATCTTGATCCAGTATCCACCGTCTTGGTCGATAATCTGATCGTGCAGATCCAATAAGGTTTCTATCCCTGGATCTTCATTCATAATGAACTATATCACCTGATGATATAGTACGAAAGGAGCAATTTTGCCCCAGGTGTCATGAGCCAATATGCATCTGTCTGAGATGCTTCAATGATCGTGGTCGGGCACTTGATTTTTTCGCTTGTTGGTGGATGGTGGGGGGTTGTAATAACTCAGGTTTCGGAGTTCAAATTACCTTATATTCGTCATTCCGGAAATTCGTTCTCGTTGGATGAGAACGAATTATCCTGAAACCATTGAATTATTGAGCAGCATTCAAGACTCCAGGGATGGAGAAGGTAGGGCGACGCAGGAGGCCAAAGCCGAGGGTTGGGGTGAGGGGGTTAAGAAAGTTTACGCTTTGATTGTATGACCTCCCCTCATCCCCGCCTTCTCCCTCAGGGAGAAGGTGTAAGAGCCTTTTACAACACCCCCTCAGGGAAAAGCAACACCCCGATTCAGCCTTTTAATTCCTTTAAATTCCGAAACTTGAATCTTAAGATCCTGGCCGCCCGGCCGAATAAAACGAGTAACTTTCCATCATTGAGTTCCAGGTTCGTGGATTCGGCATTCAGAGACAATATTCAGGCCTGGCTCGACCTGCAGACCAAGATGGTTTCCGGGGTCACCCGGGCGGCTGTACTGCTGGGCGATATCGAGGCCGGCACGGCGCAGCAGGTGGCGGGATGGCCGGAGCAGGCGGCGGTAACCGATTCGATGTCGGCAGTGGCGCTGCAGGCGGTCGAGTGCCGGCACATGGTGATCAATTCCATGGCCATGGCGGCGGGTTCCGATGTGGACCATGCCAGCAGCGACACCTTCGCCTTCCCGCTGATCGTCGAAGGTCGCCTGGCCGGTGCCGTATGCGTGGAGATGCTGTCCCGGCCCGAGGCAAAACAACGCACGGTAACCCAGGTGTTCTCCTGGGGCATGGCCTGGCTGGAACTGCTGATAAGGCAGATGGGCAACGCGGGCAACCAGCGCATGGGCGTGGTTATCGAGACGGTTGCCAAGGCCGTCTCTCATGAGCGTTTTCTGGCCTCGGCGATGGCGGTCGTCAACGAACTCGCCAGGCAGCTCGGCTGCGCGCGGGTCTCCGTGGGATTCAGGGATGGCGGGGAGATGCGCATCGCGGCAATCTCCAACACCGCCCGTCTGGAAGAGCGGGCCAACCTGATCCGGGCAACGGTTGCCGCCATGAACGAAGCGGTCGACCAGGACCAGTTCCTCCTCGTCCCGGTTTCCGACGGGAGTCAGCTGCTCACACTCGCCCACGAACAACTCAAGACCCAGTTTGGATCCCCTGTGATCTGCACCGTTCCCCTGTCCCACGACGGAGAGGCATTCGGTGCAATCACGCTCGAGCGCAGTGATGACCTGCCGTTCGATCTGCAGACGGTGGCCCTGTGCGAGACCATCGCATCCATCGCAGGCCCAATCCTCCAGACCAAACGGCTCGCCCAGCTCTCCTGGGCGGGCAGGACACGCAATACCCTGAGAACCCAGTTGGGCAAACTGTTCGGCCGGGGGCACCTCACGCTGAAAGTCAGCGTCGTGGCGGCCGCGGGGCTGCTCGCGTTTCTGACCCTTGCCACGGGTGAATACCGGGTCGATGCAGATGCAAAACTCGAAGGCATCATTCAGCGCGTCGTCGTTGCCCCGTTCGACGGTTATATCTCGGAGGCCCCGGTGCGGGCCGG
This sequence comes from Chromatiales bacterium, assembly GCA_030145425.1. Taxonomy (GTDB): domain Bacteria; phylum Pseudomonadota; class Gammaproteobacteria; order Chromatiales; family Chromatiaceae; genus JAHEHQ01. The sequence goes on from JAQYVO010000012.1 coordinate 4,688, forward strand.
CGACATCGTCAAGCAGGGACAGATGCTTGCCCGCCTGGACGACCGCGATCTCAAACTGGAACTGGCCAAGTGGACCGGGGAGCGTGCCCAGATCGTCAAGGAGCAGCGCCAGGCGCTGGCCGAGCACGAGCACGCCGAACTCAGCATCCTGCGGGCGCGTCTTGACCAGGCGGATGCCTCGCTCGCGCTGGCGGGGGAAAAACTTGAAAGGACAAATTTGACAGCCCCGCTGGACGGGATCGTCGTCACCGGCGACCTGAGTCAATCCCTCGGGGCGCCCCTGCAGCGGGGCGACCTGCTGTTCGAGGTCGCGCCCCTCGACGGTTATCGCATCATGCTGGAGGTCGACGAACGCGAGATCGACCAGGTGCGGCCGGGACAACAGGGGGAACTGGCGCTGTCGGGTCTGCCCCACCAGCTTCACGCCTTCGAGGTGGACAGGATCCTGCCCATATCGACGGCCGCGGATGGTCAAAACTACTTTCGTGTCGAAGCCGCGCTCCGGAAGAGCGCCGGGTTGCTGCGGCCGGGCATGGCGGGTGTGGGAAAGATCGATGCCGGTGAACGCCGCTTGATCTGGATCTGGGGACACGAACTGACCGACTGGCTCCGCCTTACTCTCTGGAGGTGGTGGGGTTAGCCTGCATATCCCACCAGTCGGACCGTGAAATTGAGGAAAGGTAAATTCAGAAATCACGTCATCCCGGCGAAGGCCGGGATCCAGGGAACTCAGCGGCTCACTGGATTCCGGCCTTCGCCGGAACGACGGAAGATGCTGTTTATGGACGGATGTTGAATAGGTTAATTAGAAATATGTCGATACTGCTAGGCTCTGTCCTAATACGGGTGAGACATGCTGGCTAAGCCCCTATGAGCGCCCACGGTAACAGCCAGAACTGGTATCGG
>JAQYVO010000026.1 GCA_030145425.1 Chromatiales bacterium
GCTCTGGCTGGTAGTTTAACTGAACCCGGAAACCCTTCTCTTCGAAGCGCCTGCCCAACTGTTCCTCAATGCGCCGCGTCTCGTCTCTGGCCTCCAACCGTCGAGCACCGATCCGACGTAGATTATTGATGGCTGCCGACGTGTTGTTCTGCATCGCCACTACCCACGGCAACTGGAAGAGGTAACGGCCCATCTTCAAAATCGGACGTTCGAACAGCTCCGGGTGGAGACCCACCTCCCCCTTGTGCAGTCGGGCTGACAACGTGGCCCAGTCACTGGTCCAGAAGTCGAGAATCGCCTCCGCCGCTTTCGAATTGCCGTGAGGAGAGTTTTCACTTGCTGTCCAGCCCGTTATATTTTCTATCTTTGATGAACGGTCCGACCAAGTTATCGGGAAGCGGATATGCATCCCAGGCTCCACCAATCCGCCGAATGCCAGTCGTCCGAGAGCCAACCGTGAGTTGCCCATCTCTCCAAGGTATTTCATGTACGGCTGCATGAAGTCGATGTTGAAGAACGTAGTCATCAGCTCCAAGGACAAGAGTGCCTGGAAAAGATCCACGCGCAGCCCGGACTCTGCAGTCACTGATTCGGCGACAGCGTACACATCGGTCAATTGCAGGTGCGTACGCATCGCCTTGATGTAGGAACCGAGGTTAGCCTCGTGATTCCCTAGTTGACCAATTACGGTTCCAGCCAATTCAGAGGTTGCAACTGTGTCCACCGCCCGGTAATACCAGTAATAATGCAGTCGTGCGAGCCTTTCCCCGTTGCGCACCCAGGTGGTGCGCTCAGACGGATCGCGCTTAACAATCCCCAGATGGTCACCATCCAGGACAAAGGCGATGCTGTTGTCATAGGAGAAGGCATCGGCCGATCGGGAAATAAAGCTGTTTAACTCCACCTGCGCAGCCAACAACTTCCCGAAGGCTCCGTACAAATCCTCACGAGGCCCCGGCCCGTCCTGCGACGGAAAGAGGAATGGCGACAGATGTACCGCAAGAGACTTGGCGATGTCACTCTCAGTCAAACGGCATGCTTTGGCACCGGCAGAGCCAAGCTTCCAAATCAGCAGATCGTTGATGGCATCCCAGACAAACTGGGTATGAGTATCCGGGTCCGCTGGATCATCAACCGGCAGAAAATCCTGCGGCACCAGGTGTTCAAAGGCATACAGACTTGCGTAGACCAACAGTTCCAGCGGCGACAACCCTGTCAGTGGTCGCTTGAACATGTCAACAGCGGTCAAGCGTTCACGGTAGGCAGTGTCGAACACATCGAGAATGCGAACAAATTCGCCGAACTCAGCCGGCGCGATGACAGCAAGACGATCAACTTCCATGCGCCGCGGCGAATGTTTCTGCAACACCAGTCCAGAGTAGCGGATGGCACAGCGTACAGTTTCTGGCGCAATTGCAGCGATATGCTCGAGCAGCGCCGCGTTGCTTACATGCTCCTGGCCCATGTATCGGGCCAGCGCAAGTACCAGGGGTTCCGTGTGCCACGCATCGGCTGGCAGGGTGCTCAGGAATTCGCTGGACCAGAACGAGGCATCACGCTCAGCCTGGGAGATCTTGTGTTTACCCCGCCGGCGCGGTTTTCCGTCCAGGTAGGCCTCCGCCACCACGACTGCTACGTCTGTCGAGCCATGTCCGGCCTGCACATTGCTTGCGAACAATGCACCGTAATCGCTCAACCGCACCCATTTTTGGTTAGACAGAAAAGGACTCCTGCAGCTTTGCGACCAAGTCCTCGGCACGAAGGTGTGTATATCTTTTCAACATCTGCATCGACTTGTGCCCAGAGATTGCTGCGACTTCCTGATCATTGAGACCAGACTCAACCAGTCGCGAAACCGCCTCGTGGCGCAAGTCATGGAATC